>JAYVUH010000313.1:0-2222 GCA_043788115.1 Burkholderiales bacterium | reverse complement strand
GACCAATCTGTCGGAATGGGCCAATTTTCGTTCGTCGCGCTCAACATCCGGATGGAGTTCACGCGGCGGGTTGACTAAGAACCCCTACGCGCTAGATCGCAATACCAGTGGCTCAAGTTCCGGCTCAGGTGCAGCAGCCGCAGCTGGTTTTGCCACTCTTACCATTGGCACTGAAACCGATGGCTCGATCATCTCACCATCGAACAGCAACGGCATTGTCGGCATCAAGCCGACGGTCGGTCTGGTCAGTCGCAGCGGCATCATCCCGATCTCAGCGTCGCAAGACACGGCCGGCCCGATGACACGCACTGTGGCTGACGCCGCAGTGTTGCTTTCCGTGCTTGCTGCTACTGATCCCAAGGACGGTGCAACGGCCGAGGCCAACGCCAAGGCACAGGACTACACTAAATTTCTCGACAAAGACGGCCTGAAGGGCAAGCGCATTGGTGTGGTGAAGAGCCAATTTGGCGGACGCAATGATCTTGCCTCAGCCGTCATCGAAAAATCACTCGAAGTCTTGAAGGCGCAGGGGGCGACGCTGGTTGATATTGCTGAACTTCCCGGCGCAGGCAAATACGGTACCAGCGAATTTGAAGTGCTGCTCTACGAGTTCAAAGCGGGAATTGCGGCCTATCTGGCCGAATATGCGCCAAGCTCGCCGATGAAGTCGCTCGCGGACGTCATGGCGTTCAACGAAAAAAACCGCGACAAGGTCATGCCGTTTTTCCAGCAAGAGACCGTTGTTCGTGCCGTCGCAAAGGGAGGGCTCGACAGCAAGGAGTATCTGGATGCATTGGCCAACAATTTGAAATTTTCACGGGCCGAGGGTCTGGATAAAGCGCTTGCGGACAACAAACTCGACGCGCTGGTCTCGCCAAGCGGCAGCCCCGCGTGGCTGACCGACTTCATTCGCGGCGACTTCTCGGGCGGTGGGTTCTCGCAGGCGGCGGCCGTGGCGGGCTATCCGCACATCACGGTACCCGCCGGCTTTGTGCAAGGGCTGCCAGTCGGCATCTCCTTCGTCGGCAGTGCGTGGAGCGAGCCGCAGCTTATCGCGATGGCCTATGCGTTTGAGCAAGCGAGCAAGGCACGGCGCGCACCGAAGTTAGCGAAGAGTGTGAGTACATCAGCGTAGCCCGTCATGGACCCCGGTATGTTTTAAGCCGGGGACAATGCGGGTCGGTGGTCGAGGAAGCGTTGGCCCCGGAATGCGCTGCGCTGCTTCCGAGCTACGGAGGTGCCAACGGAGTTGACCGTAGCCCGTCATGGACCCCGGTATGTTTTAAGCCGGGGGCAATGCGGGTCGGTGGTCGAGCAAGCATCGGCCCCGGTACGGGGGGTGTGGCCGCGCTCAGATCGTAGCCCGGATGGAGTGCAACGCAATCCGGGTGGGTGATTGATTATCGGAACGCCTTTCCGCTTATTTGAAACCGACCCGCATTACGCTGCGCTCCATGACGGGCTACCATGACGTTATGGCTCACCGAACGACGTCTCGTCGTTGTTGATATCGACGCCCCAATCGGGGGTCATCCAACCCGCTTTGATGTTTCGGTGAATTGATGAATGCGGCCAATCGACGGCGCGCGCGACGTGGCCGTGTTTGACTGGGTTGATGTGGACGTAATTGATGTGGTGTTCCATATCCAATTCATTGCGGATGGTGTGCTCCCAGAATCGGCGTTGCCACAGATCGTACTCGCCGCGGGTGTTACGATTTAATGCAACACCGCTCGCAGCAATGGCGCGTGTGAAACGGCTTTTGATGAAACGGATACGGCCCGAATAATTGGTATCGCCCGGCGGCAGAGTCACCACCATGTGGATGTGATCAGGCATCACCACCATCGCGTCGATGTCGAATGGGTTGCGTGCTTGTGCGTCCCGAACGGCCGCGCGGAGCGCATCAATGTGATCAACCAATATTCGCGACGACCGATCGCGCAAGGTAATGGTGAAGAAAAACGTTCCACCCGGAACGAAGTTACGTCGATAACGAACCATGCGGTGAATTGTAGCCCGTCATGGACGTAGCCCGTCATGGAGCGTAGCGCAATGCGGGTCGGTGATCGAGCAAGCGTTGGCCCCGGAATACGCTGCGCTCCTTCCGGGCTACAGGAGGCCGGCAATCGGATCGTACGTAGCCCGTCATGGAGCGTAGCGCAATGCGGGTCGGTGATCGAGCAAGCGTTGGCCCCGGAATACGCTGCGCTCCTTGCGGG
>JAYVUH010000312.1:0-4540 GCA_043788115.1 Burkholderiales bacterium | reverse complement strand
GGGCGCGACGGCAGGTATGTTGATCACCCTCGCGCGGGTGGCCGCGCACGCCGAAGGTTGGGGTCATGCAGAACCGGTATCGATGGCGCTCGACTCGGCGTAACCACTGGACGTTGGGCAAGTTCTGTTTGCCCAACGTCTAGTGGTGATACTGGGTGTGGAGTGTTGGGCTTCGCTGCGCTCAACCCAACCTACGTGTTTCACCTAACCTACATTGCTAGTTTGAGTTTAGCGACGGCACCCAAGTTAATGTTTTGCCGAGCTATCCAAAGATCATTATTGTCCTGCATGGCAAGCCAACTCTCTGGCGTTCGACCGATCGACTTGGAAAGCCGTAGGGCCATTTCAGGGGTGACTCGGCTGGTACCGTTCAGGACCCGGCTGAGCGTAGAGGCCGCCACATCTAGTTTTTCAGCAAGCTCGCGGCCACTGATGCCGTTAGGCTCGAGATAAACGCTAGTAATAAACTCACCAGGGTGGGGGGGATTGTGCATAGCCATTAGTGGTAGTCCTCGTAATCCAGAATGTGGGCATTGCCATCCTTGAATTGAAAGGTCAGCCGCCAGTTGCCGCTGACCGAAATCGACCAGCGTCCGCGCATTTCGCCTTTGAGTGTATGCAAACTGAATCCTGGGATGTTCATATCTTCAATAACTTGAGCAGTGTCGAGCGCCGTTAGCTGCATTCGCAACCGCTTGGCATGACTTGCCTGAACGCCAGCTCCGCTGCCTGTTTCATACAGTTTGCGAAGGCCTTTGTGGCGAAAAGACTTAATCATGCCGAGATTTTAGCATGTTGCGCATCACGCAACAATGCGTCGGCTCTCAGTCGTTCAACCAGCGGATTGTTGGGCTTCGCTACGCTCAACCCAACCTACGCGTTGCCGCTCAAATTTGCTACAACCCTAAATGGCGTAGGTTGGGCAAGTTTTGTTTGCCCAACAATCGGTGGTGAACGGGTGGGGTGGCGTGGGGCTTCGCTGCGCTCAACCCAACCTACGCATGACACGCATGACTCAACCCAACCTACGCGTTGCGTGGTCAGATGTTGTGTGAGCCGATCATCAGCCGTTCGTACTGATCGTACTTTTCGCTAATCGCGCCGTCTTTACCGGGTGAACGCTTTACGCTAATCCAAACTTCAGATGGAAACGTGGCGGCGGTCTCGGCGGTGTAATCGATTTCCTCGACGGCGACCGCGCGCGCGGTGTCGAAGTCAGGCGCCTTCCAATCGAACAGGAGATGCTGCGCCAGTTGATCTTTGAAGATTTCCAGATCGGCGTCAGTCACGTCGACAACCTCGGCCAATGTGACCCGTGCGCGGCGGGTGATCGACAGAAACGACTCATCGCAATAGCAGCGTGGATTGCACCGATAGCCTTCGGCAAGATTGCAAACGGTGAAGCCACCCGTACACACCCATTCGTCCTCATCGCAGGCGGCGCTGGTTTTGTAGAGTTCGGCGTCGGAGTCATCCAGACGTACGGCTTTGAGAAACTTTGGCATGGTTGTCCAGCGAAAAATTGCGTTCAGTGTTGGCTGAAGCGCGTCTTGAGGCGCTCCATTGTTTCGATAAGTTTCGCCCGCGTACCGGGCTCAAACGCGGAGTGTCCAGCGTCGTTGATGATGTGGTAGTCGGCTTCCGGAAACACGCGCACCAGATCGTCCGCCGAGACGATCGGGCACACCACATCGTAGCGACCTTGGACGATGGTAGTCGGGATGTGTCGGATGCGACCGATGTTGTCGAGCAAAAAATTGTCTGGCAGAAAAATGTTGTGCATGAAGTAGTGAGACTCCATGCGCGCGAGTCCCAGTGCGACACCGTCACTGCCGAAGTTGGCAACAATCATGTCGTTCGGAATCAGACTGGAACACGAGCCTTCATAGATGCTCCAAGCCCGCGCGGCTGGAATGTGCACGGCAGGATCGGGATCGGTGATCAACGCGTAATAGGCCTTGAGAATGTTGTCGTGCTCGTGCTCGTGCGCGGGCAGGTAGCCGGCAAACTTGTGCCACGCTTCTGGAAAGATATTCTTGAGGCCATATAGAAACCAGTTGATTTCAGATTGCCGGCACAAAAAAATGCCGCGCAGTACCAGCGCCATGACGCGATTGGGGTGGTGTTCCGCGTAGGCCAGCGCCAATGTCGAGCCCCACGAGCCGCCAAACACAATCCACCGAGGTATTCCCAACTTTTCCCGCAGCCGCTCAATGTCGTCGATCAGGTGTAGCGTCGAGTTGTCGGCCAATTCGCCGAGCGGCGTCGAGCGTCCCGCGCCGCGCTGGTCAAAGATGATGATTCGGTAGAAGGTTGGATCAAAAAACTGCCGGTGGGCGGCCGACGCGCCGGCACCGGGGCCGCCGTGCAAAAACAGCACCGGGACGCCATTCGGGTTGCCGGACTGCTCAAAATGCATGGTGTGGACGCCGTCAAGAACGAGTCGGCCGACCTGAAAAGGCGCAATCGGTGGGTAAAAGTCGGTCCTAAAGGTCATGGGAATCATGGATTTGCAGCGAAAACGCGGAGATTACCGTTAAGGGTAGCAGATTGGCCATTGATCCCGGTCGCGTCATTTTATGTTGCAGCGCAGTACAATCGGGCTTCAGCAGTCGCTGGCGGCGTTGTTGGCGGCGCTGGTCCTAATGCCCGATGCCTATCGGGGGTTTGGTGAAAACGCCATGTGGCACCATTATTGTGCGTTGCGATGCCGGGCTGTGGTTGATCGGACCCCTCAAGTAATTTCAAGCCGAAGCAAAGTATTTCGTATTGGCTGACCCTAGGAGACTTTCAGATGCTGTATCAAATGCACGAATTCCAACGTTCCATCATGGAGCCATGGCGGTGGTGGGCGCAGGCCAGTGTCGATGCGCTGCAAAGTCCGTTGTCGCCCTTGTCGTTGGTACCAAGTTCGAACCGGGCGGCAGCTGGGTTTGACCTGATGCTGCGCCTGACCGGGCGCTACGAGCGGCCACCATTCGCGATCACCCAAGTGCAGGTGGATGGCAGACAGGCGGACATCACCGAGTCAGTATTGCTCGACAAGCCGTTTTGCCAATTGCGGCACTTTGCCAAATCCACATCACGCAAGGGCGAACCCCATGTACTGGTGTTTGCGCCGCTATCAGGGCACTTTGCCACGCTGCTACGCGATACGGTGCGCACCATGCTGCCGGATCACGATGTCACCATCACCGACTGGAAAGACGCACGCGAAGTGTCGTTGGCCGAAGGGCCGTTCCACTTCGACGATTACGTCGCTTACGTGCAGGAGTTCATTCGCGTCATGCAAAAACGCGCCGGTGGAAAGCTGCATATCGTGTCGGTATGCCAACCGACGGTGCCGGTGTTGGCCGCCGCGTCGTTGATGGCCGCGAATGGCGAAAAGCTGCCATCGAGTATGACCATGATGGGCGGCCCGATCGATACCCGCAAGAATCCCACCTCGGTCAACGACTTCGCCACCCGCAAGCCGCTGTGGTGGTTCGAGCAGAATGTTATTCAGCGTGTGCCGGTGAAGTATCCGGGTGCGATGCGCCGTGTATACCCAGGATTCTTGCAGCTCGCAGGCTTCGTGGCGATGAACCCTGAAAAGCACATGGAATCGCATCAGGAATACTACAAGCACCTCGTTGCCGGCGATGGCGAATCGGCTGAATCGCATCGTCGCTTCTACGACGAATACAACGCCGTGATGGATCTGCCGGCCGAATACTATCTTGATACCATCGTGCACGTGTTTCAGAAACAGAGCCTCGCCCGCGGTACGTTGGAGGTCGCCGGTGCGTTGGTGAATCCTTCGGCGATCCGCAATACCGCGTTGTTCACCATTGAGGGTGAGCTCGATGATATTTCCGGAAGCGGGCAGACGGCGGCGGCGCATACGCTGTGCAGCAACCTGCCGGCCGCACGCGCGCAGCATTTGACAGCGCCCGGCGTCGGCCACTACGGTATCTTCTCAGGGCGCAAGTATCGCGAAACCATTTATCCGAAGATTCGCGACTTCATCAAGAAATACAACCGATAAGATGGCCAACAAGCCGACAACACCCCCGTTGCCCGACTACTTCGAGCTGCTTCGCGCCTTGACCGGAGGCTCGTCTGCGGCTGCGGGCTTCGCTGGATTCGGCGGGCTGGGCGGTGCCGCCAACAACCCAGCGGCGGCATTCGCGGGCATTCCCGCCATGGATCCCGCTGAAATCGACAAGAAGATTCGCGAACTGGAAGTGGTACACATGTGGCTGAGCGGCCAGGCAAGCGCCGTTGAGATGTCGATCAAGGCGATGCAGTATCAGCGCGATATGCTCTTGCAAATGACTAGTGCACGTGAGGCCGCAGGCAATGCGTTCTCTGCTGACGACTTCGCCAAGGTTGCCGCGGCGTTCAACCCAACAGCCTGGATGGCGCAAATGGCACCAGCGGACTCGAACGCAGCCGCCGATCGCGCGCCGCGCGCTAACGCCAAGCGGAGTGCGCCGAGTGCAAGGCGTAGCAAGCCCGGCAGCCGATCCACAAAACGCAAGTCCTAGTGGCATCCCGC
>JAYVUH010000311.1:0-6560 GCA_043788115.1 Burkholderiales bacterium | reverse complement strand
TAAGTCAGGCTAGGCGCGAACATGAAAATATTGCCGCCGCATATGTTTGATATGCAAAGAGATATTTTTATGTGAGCAACAACCTCATTTGGCAAAAATCGAAACGACGAAATGGACTTAATCAGAGCTTCCCTTGATCAAACCTTCTCAGATGCAAAGCTTAGACGCAGGCGCGCCGAATAGTTCTAAAAAAATAAAACTCAAGCATTGGCGGGCATTTTGGAGCAAAAATGCTCGAAGACGCTCGTGCCTAAACGACTTTGCCTTTTTGAAATCTGATTTTGTCCTGCACCCGCAAGTCGAATTTGTCCACATTCACGACGACGCGTTCGTGGGTGCCTTCACCGATCAGGTCGCGCTCATCGCACACCGCGATCACGAAGCCGATCTTGCGGCCCTCCACCTTGGTCACCGTCGCGGTGGCGACGATCATCATGCCGACCGGAGTGGCAGCGATGTGCGAGATATTGAGTTGCGTGCCGAGGCTCTGATGGCCCGTGGGCAACAGGTGCTCACAGCACGCCAGCGCGGCGGCTTCGATGACGTTGATCATCACCGGCGTGGCGAGCACGCCGATGCGACCCGAGCCGACTCTTGAGGCGGTGTGTTCGTCACCGACCAACAAGCGCGATTCGCCCGAAGCGCCGACAGAGATGGCAAGATTTGTGGTCATTGGGGATTTTCCGGTGAGTTGCATTATTCTATTCGGGAAAGCACTGCGATCCTCACTTGATGAACCCCCAATCTCCCCGTTCGGCCAACGCCTATGACGACATCATCGTCGGCGGGGGTACGGCCGGCTGTTTGCTTGCCAACCGGCTCTCCGCCGACGCGTCGAAACGTGTGCTGTTGCTCGAGGCGGGTGGCACCGACGATTGGATGTGGATTCACATTCCCGTCGGCTACCTGTTTTGTATCGGCAACCCGCGTACCGATTGGTGCTACCAGACCGAACCCGAAGCGGGCCTCAACGGCCGCTCGATTGGCTACGCGCGCGGCAGAACGCTGGGGGGCTGCTCGTCAATCAACGCCATGATCTACATGCGCGGCCAGCAACGTGACTACGATGAATGGGCGACGCTCACCGGCGACGATGCCTGGTCATGGAAAAACGTACTGCCGGTGTTTAAGCGCAGCGAGGGGCACTTCGCCGGTGAGTCGGCCATCCACGGCGCGAGCGGCGAATGGCGGGTCGAGCAACAGCGCCTCGAATGGCAAGTGCTCGATGCGTGGCAGGCGGCCGCGGCACAGTGCGGTATTGCGCCGACGGCAGACTTTAACGGTGGCGATAACGCCGGCAGCGCGCGCTTCGACGTCAATCAGCGCATGGGGACACGCTGGAATGCGGCGAAGGCATTTCTTCGACCGGTTGCGTCGCGTTCCAATCTGACAGTTCTAACCAACGCATTAACGACCAAGATCCGTGTCGAGCTCATCGGCGGGCAAAAACGCGCTGTAGGCGTTGAATATTTTCGCCATGGCGAACGACATGTCGCCCGCATCGTCCCCGGCGGTGGCGAGGTCTTGCTCGCAGGTGGCGCAATCAATTCGCCGCAACTCTTGCAACTCTCGGGCATCGGCAACGCAGAATTGTTGAGTCGAAACGGCATACCGGTGGTACACGCGCTCGACGGGGTTGGCGAGAACCTGCAAGATCATCTGCAATTGCGACTCGCCTACAAGGTGCGCGGTATTCGCACGCTGAATGAGTGGTATCACACGTGGTGGGGCAAGCTACAGATGGCCGCCCAGTATGCGTTCTTGCGGCGTGGTCCGCTCACCATGGCACCATCGCAGCTGGGCGCGTTTGCAAAATCCGACCCGAGCCAGACCAGCGCCAACCTCCAGTACCACATACAACCGCTATCGCTCGACAAATTCGGTGAACCGTTGCATCGTTTTCCGGCAATGACCATGAGCGTTTGTAATTTGCGCCCGACGTCGCGTGGTCATGTACGCATTCACACATCCGACGCCACCGCCTCGCCGGCAATCACGCTCAACTATCTCGCCACCGACGTCGATCGAAAGACCGCTATCGACGCCATCAAATTGACGCGCCGCATCGCTGCGGCCCCCGCCCTCGCGGCGTTCCACCCTGAAGAATTTATGCCAGGCCCCGCATACCAGACGGACGCAGAGCTTTCGGACGCGGCAGGCAATATCGGCACAACGATTTTCCATCCAGTCGGCACCTGCAAGATGGGCCACGCGGACGACGCGAAGGCGGTGGTCGATTCACAGTTGCGCGTTCGCGGCATTGCGGGCTTGCGGGTCATTGACGCATCCGTGATGCCAACTATTACCTCCGGCAATACCAACTCGCCAACGTTGATGATCGCTGAACGCGGTGCGGCGATGGTCATTGCGTCGTCGAAAGAAACCCCGTGAGCGCCGCTGCCAGTGCAGATCAACGTCACCCGTGGCTGTCAGATTCGCTGCTCGCTTGGTATTTTGTGTTCGTGTGGGGCACCGGCTTTATCGCCAGCAAGACGGGGTTGCAATACGCTGCGCCGTTTACCTTTCTCTCGTTGCGGTTTTGCGCGGGCATCGTCGTCCTGATTCCGTTGTTGGTTTGGCTCAAGCCGCGCTGGCCGGCAACACCCGCCATCTGGATGCACGTTGTGATCGCCGGCCTATTGATGCACGCCCTCCATCTATCGGGCAGTCACTACAGTCAATACGAGGGGCTGTCCGCAGGCGTGGTGGCGATTATTCTCGCCGCGCAGCCGCTGTTGACGGGCGTTATTGCAGCGGCCTTGCTCGGCGAGCGACCGAGCGCTCGCCAATGGCTGGGAATCGCCGTGGGGCTGGCAGGCGTGGTGTTAGTGGTGTGGCACAAGCTTGATGTGCAGGTGATGAATATCAGAAGTCTGACGGCGCTGGTGGTCGCACTGCTGGCACTGACCATCGGCACGCTCTACCAGCGCCGCTACCTGCGAGACACCGATCTGTTCTCAGCCTCGCTGATCCAGTTCATCGCATCGCTGCTTCTGCTCGCGCCGCTCGCCTATGCGGTTGAGGGTGCGAAGGTGGTTTGGGCTTGGCAACTTATCGTCGCGGTTTCATTCCTCGTGGTGTTCGCCTCCATTCTTGCGGTCAGCGCTCTACATATACTCATGCGCCACGGCGAAGCCACACGCGTATCGAGCATTCTCTACCTGCCGCCGGTGTTTGCGGTGGCAGCGGAATGGCTTTTCTATCAGGTTGTTCCCACCCCGATCACCTTCGTCGGCATTACCATCGTCTGCGTTGGCGTGTGGTTGGCCGGGGTGGCCGGTGCCAAAGAAAGGCCCGCGTGAAGCCGCTGCCGCTCATCATCATCCTGCTAGTCCTCAACCACGTTGCCGCCTACGGCAGCCGTGTGACCGTGACACTGTTTGCAATCGACCAACGTGCGTCGGCGTTCACCATCGGCCTGTTGATGGCGGTCTATTCGCTGCTCCCGGCAATCCTGTCGGTCGCAGCGGGACGCTGGATTGATCGTATCGGCGTGCAGAAGCCATTCCGACTAGGGTCGATCACGGTAGGCATCGGCTGCTTCGTGTCATTCGCGTGGCCGTCGGTCTATGCGCTTTATGTCACCAGCGTCATTGTCGGCGTCGGCTTCATGTTGATCAACGTCGCTGCTTACCATGCAGTGGGCGAAATGAGCACGCCAGAAGAGCGGCCGGTCAACTTCAGTTACGTCGCGCTTGGCTTTTCAACGTCGACTTTTATCGCACCAATTCTGTCGGGGGTTGTGATCGACACGCTCGGGCACCGGGTGGCGTTCTTGATTCTCGCGCTGTTCACCGTATTGCCGGTAATCGCACTGAGCGTAACGCAACTACCGAAACACCGCCCCCATGTAACCCTGGAAGAAAAACCGGTCGGGCGCGTGCTGGACCTGCTAAGGGATGCGGAACTCAGACGGCTCTTCATCACCATGGCGATTATCACCGTCGGCTGGGACGTTTATGCGTTTGCCATTCCGCTGCACGGCACCCATATCGGATTGTCGGCGTCCGAGATCGGTATTGTGCTCGGCGCGTTTGCCGCAGCGACCTTTACCGTGCGACTCGCCATGCCCTTCATCGCCCAGCGCATTCGGCCTTGGACACTGCTGAAATATGCGCTCTTGATGGCGGGGCTCAGCTTTGCAATGATTCCGTTCGCGAACGGCATTGCGCCACTCATGCTGCTGATGTTCATGCTCGGTCTCGGGCTCGGCGCGCCGCAACCGATGGTGCTTACACTGTTGCACGAATCGGCTCCGGCGGGACGCGCTGGTGAGGCGCTTGGGTTACGCACCACGCTCATCAACGCTTCGCAAACCACCATGCCGATGTTGTTCGGCGCGCTCGGTGCCACGCTGGGGCTGGCGCCAATCTTTTGGGCGCTTGCCGTATTTCTTCTCGGCGGCGGACTACTGACGCGCGATAAACGCTAGCCAGCGCAACAGCAGTTTGTTGAAATTAACGATAGTCGTATGGCAGGTGATTTTGGCGTCCCACTTCCCCCTTTTCCAAAGGGGGGAAATCGCGCGCATTGAGCTCACTCGGATTTAGCAATATGAATTTCAACAGACTTTTGGTACCCGTAGCCCGCCATGGAGCGCAGCGCAATGCGGGTCGGTGACGACGCAGAGGTCGGCCCCGGAATACGCTGCGCTCCTTCCGGGCTACGGCAACTACGTGGCGCGTGCCAATGTGATCCCGTAGCCCGCCATGGAGCAGCGCGCAATGCGGGTCGGTGACAACGCAGGGGTCAGCCCCGGAATACGCGACGCTCCTTCCGGGCTACGGCTCCTACGTGGCGTGCCAATGTGATCCCGTAGCCCGTCATGGAGCAGCGCGCAATGCGGGTCGGTGACGACGACGAGGTCGGCCCCGGAATACGCTGCGCTCCTTCCGGGCTACGGCAACTAGCCACCCACCAGTCTGCGCGCAAGCTTGTGCGCTAGCCGATTCTACTTAGCGTTATCCGCGGGCGACTGTAATTCACTGATCTTGAGTTCGCGCTCCCAGAGTTTTTCACCGTCGGTAGAAAAGCTGCGCATGACAAGTTTGCGCTCAGTGCGCGGTCCGATGAAGTCGATCGTGCAGAAGTTACGTTGCGGGACGAAGGTCCCTTCAACGATTTGCGGATTCTTGCGTTCTACGTCCAGATTCGATGGCGTCCCCGAGGTGATCGGCGAGCACGTTAATTCGTAAAGCGGGTAGCTGCCGGGTCGCTCCGTTTTCAGCAGCTCGGTAAAGTGCCGGTCGCCGGTGAGCAACACGACGCCGTTGATCTTGTGATCGACTAGAAATTTAAGAATGTCGGCGCGCTCTTCCGGAAAACGATGCCAGCCTTCCCATTGATTGATCTCGTTAGTGATCTGACTGCCGGCGGCGATGATCTTCACCGGCGACACGGAAGACAGCAGCGCGTTTTTGAGCCAGCGCAATTGCGCGCTGCCGAGCTTACTCTTGTCCTTGACCTGCAGTTTATCGCTGTCGCGATGGTAACGATTGTCGAGCATAAAAATCTCGGCGTCGTTGAATCGATGCGTCGTAAAAATTCCGGGCGTCTCAGGCAAGCCATAGCTAGCGTTAGCCCAGTAGCGTTTGAACAAGGCGAGTGACTCGCCCTTCAGACGGTAGCTGGAGTTTGAATCGTTGGGGCCGTATTCGTGGTCATCCCAGATGGCAACGTGCGAGCCGGTTCGGAGCAAGCCCTGTTGTTCCGGCGTACCGCGGTCGTAGCGCCAGCGGTAGCGCAGGCCTAGCTCGCTGTCCTCGTCGACCTCGCGGAAATATAAATAGTCGCCGCCCCAAAGCGTCAGGTCGGGCTTTTGCACGGCCATGGAATCAAAGATGCGCTTAGCTTCCGGCGGTCCGCCATAGAGACGGCCAGGACGGTCGTAGCGCGGCTCATTAGCGAACACACACGATCCGAACGCCAGCTTCCAATCCGGCGCATCGGTGCGCCATTGCCACAGCGCTTGCGCCTTGAACACCAGCGACTGCGGCACCTTCTGCTCACGGCCGTCGATCAACACGCGGTAGCCGTAGGTCTTGCCAGGCTCGAGCAAACCAACGCGGAACTGCGCGATGAAATCTTCGTCGGCCTTGAGTACCACGCTTTCCGAGCGAACCACCTTGGCGGGCTCGGTCGTGTCCCAGTATTCGACCAGCGCGGTCCCTTGGCCTGAAGCTTGCATCCACAGCTTGGCCTGACGCATCGCCGTCGCACCAACCATCGGGCCTGCCACCAGTTGGCTACTTTGCGCCAGCGCAACTGAGGCAATGGCGAACGACAACAACATGGCAACAACGACCTTACGTGCGTGCATTTGTGAATCTCCGTTTACGATTCGAACAGCATAGCGCAACTCTGCGACACATTGTTTGCAAGCGCGGCGGGCAGCAAGCCTAGGAAACCTCTGATTAAGTCCATTTCGTCGTCATACGTTGTTGCTCGCATAAAAATATGCGCCTTACATATCAAACCACTAGTGTCCGGTTAAACATGGGGTCGAACCGCCGAAGGCCTTGACTGGCGCGGGATTCCAGTCGATAGAGGGTGTCTCCGAT
>JAYVUH010000310.1:0-3253 GCA_043788115.1 Burkholderiales bacterium | reverse complement strand
GATGAGACGAGTCGCAGAAAATAACGCGTGGGTGGCGATTGTTGGCGCCAGACGGTTATCGGCAACTCGCAGCGAAACTTTAGGTGGCGCATGTTACAGGCAGGTGAATCGCGCTCGTATTCACAATTGCCGTGAAACCACGGCATAGTTCCCCTAAAATGAATTGGTTAACCACTGGAGAAGACAATGACGATTTCCCTCTACACCGCTTCCGTTCCCGTATTCCAAGCCAATCTGAAAAATCTCAAGGGCGTACTTGCCAAGGGTGCTGCGTTCGCAGCAGCCAAAAAAATTGATGAGAGTGTGTTGTTGAGTGCAAGGCTTTCACCCGATATGTTGCCGATGGGCCGTCAAGTGCAGATCGCCTGTGACTTCGCCAAGGGCGGTACAGCGCGTCTTGCCGGACTGGACGTTCCGAAATGGGAAGATACCGAGAAGTCATTCGCCGATATGGCGGCGCGCATCGACAAAACTATTGCCTTTGTCAGCGAGTTCAAGCCCGCGCAGATTGACGGACAGGAAGAGCGTGACATCACCATCCCGGTCGGCGGCACGCCGATGACGTTCAAGGGACAACACTATCTGCTGCTCGTGGTGATGCCAAATTTCTACTTCCATATGACGACCGCTTACGCCCTGCTGCGTCATAACGGCGTTGAAATCGGCAAAGGCGATTTTCTTGGACGTAGCTAAGCGCTCCACTACTTCGGAATGAAGTTCTTCCAACACTCCGTACGAGGGTTTATCGCTTCAACGGCTGCACTTGGCGTACTCACATACGGAAGCGTTGTCGGCTTCTTCTACGTCGGGCAAGAACGATTGATTTTCACCCCGACGGCCCTGCCTGCGTCGCACCAGTTCTCGCTGCCTGACACAACCGAAGTCAGCCTACCGGTCGAAGGCGCGACGTTGTCTGCGTTGCATTTCAAGCGGCCCGGCGCGAAAGGCGTTATTTTCTTTCTGCACGGTAACGGTGGCAATCTCGCGTCTTGGCTGTTCAGCACCGACTTCTATCGCAATAATAATTTTGATGTCTTCATGATCGACTACCGCGGCTATGGCAAAAGCACCGGCAGTATCGAGAGCGAAGCACAAATGCACGCCGATGTGATGGCGGCATGGAACTGGATTGCGCCGCAATACGAAGGCAGATCTCGAGTGATATTCGGCCGCTCACTCGGCACAACGTTGGCGGCGAAGCTCTCGTCAGTAGTCGCGGCAGACTGGACCGCACTGGTATCGCCGTTTTACAGTCTCGACGGCCTTCGACGCGACGTTTATCCGTTTCTGCCGGGCGCATTGATGCGCTATACCTTCCGCACCGACCAATGGTTGCCGGAGGCAAAAGGCCCGGTCACCATCCTGCACGGTGACAGTGACGAGTTGATCAACTATTCACACGCTGAGAGACTCCGGATGGCCTTTCCGAAGGCAGAGCTCATCAAGATCAACGGCGGTACGCACTTCAACCTGCACCAATTGCCGCAGTATGTCGACGCGCTGAGCGAGCGACTGACTAAACTCTAGTAAGGACGGGCGTTTTCACGGATTTTCTCCTGAAAACGCGCACCAGATGGACACTTTGCGGTTTTTTCCTAACGTAATCGCAGCGGCTGCGGATAGGTCGCCGGGCTTTCGAAGCCGTCCTTGTCATACGCAACCACACCAAAAATAAAGTTGTCTTTCGAGACGCCTTCGACGGTCGCACGTGAGACGTTGCCAACGTCCTTGCTTTGCTGCCAAAACGGCGCCGTGGTTTCACGCCACACAATCTTGTAGCCCGCGAGGTCAGGCTCGGTGTTGGCCTTCCAACGAATGGTCGTGTTGTTTTCGAGCTGGAAAGTTTCCATCTGCACGTTGGCCGGACTGGCCGGTGCGAGCGCCAGCGACGCCAGCGCCACCGCATTCACCCGCGTGACTTTTGCGACGTAATCGAAGTCCACAAAGTCGGGCAAGTCGCCAAATTGTTTGCCGTTTTCGATACGCGGATTTTGATGCTGGTGTTGCCAGTTCTCAATCCACTCGGTCATACGCAACGCCGGATAGCCCAGTTCGAGAAACGGCGCGTGATCGCCACCGCGCAGGTAGCGGTCGCGCCGATAGATCACATCGACCTTAAAGTCCTTGATGTACTTGTCAGCGGAGGCTTTCACGTGACGTGCGAGTTGCCGGGTAGGCAAGTCGTTTTCGCCACCACTTCGCAGGGCCGTGAGAACGTCGTCCGACAGCTCCTTCATCGGCGGCACACCTTCGGCAAACAAGCGCATACGATCGCGCACCACGGTGCCATCCGCACCTTTGGTGTTACCGATGATGTCGTTGGTGATCATGCCGGCAATGTTTGCGCCGCGCTCTTTGGCCTTGGTGGCCCACAAGCGTGCGCCTACCAAGCCCTGCTCTTCGCCGGCGACCGTCATAAAAATGATGGTGGCGTCGAATGGATACTTCGACATCACACACGCCAGTTCCATCGACGCTGCGGTGCCCGACGCATCATCGTTCGCCCCAGGGGCATCCGTTGTCGCGTCTGTCGGCAAGGTCGGCATCGAGTCGTAGTGACCGGAAACCACATAAATGCGTTCTTTCGATTCGGCCTGCACACCGGGCAGCGTGGCCACGACGTTGATAAGTTCGGTTGGCTTGGCGATGCGCGGCGAGACCGGCGCGATATGCGAATCGAACTCGACCTGTAGACGGCCCCCGCTGGCCTTGCTGCAAGCGTCGAGTTCGCGCTTGATCCAGCGCCGCGCCGCGCCGATACCGCGCGTCTCACTCTCCGCCTCCGACAGGGTGTTGCGCGTGCCAAACCCCGCCAACTTACGGATACGCGCCTCGATACGGGTGCCGGAGATCTCGGCCAGCAGCTTGTCCATTTGCGCCGGCTTGAACACTGTCGCCGGGGCAGCGCCAACAGCAGTCTGCGCCGCTGCCGATGCAGCCAGTAACACGGCCGCGACCCCAACCAACCACTGACGCATCCTCTTCTTGTCGTTCATGCTGCCTCCCATTAAATTCATGCGGGCAGCATAGCTCAAACCTTTGGTCCGGTTCGACGATTCGTGTCAATAACCTTGATCTTTTCCTTGCGTTCTTTTTCGTCGCGGACGATGGTCAACTCGGCGGTATTGCCAATGCCGACTCGATCGAGCTCGGCGACAAACGTGGATAGCGTTTCCACAGGACGGCCGTTGACGGCGGTGATGACATCGCCCATTTCCCCGGTGCGGCGCACCAATGCCTTCAAACCGGCATC
>JAYVUH010000309.1:0-3276 GCA_043788115.1 Burkholderiales bacterium | reverse complement strand
GCCGAGTTCGAGCACGTCGAGGCGAGCCAGATCGCAAACTCATGGAACGACGCGGTTTATCAAAGCTTTTTGCCTGAAACATGGCGTCAATACACACCTTTCAAAGAGGCGTTTCTTGCGGGGCAAGCTGGCCGCGACGAGATGCTGATCCACGGCACTACGATCAATTCCAACTACTATCGCGGTTCCTCGTTCTATCCAGGTACGCCCTCCGCAGGTTGTCTGGTGGCGATGGAAACGTGGCGATTCGAGGACGGTCGTCAGATGACCAGCGACCAGCTGTCGTTGGTCAAAGCCTTCACCCGCGACGGACTTGATCGTGGCTACTTGGTGGTGGTCGAGTTGGATGATCGGCTAGAGCCGGTGGCGTTGGCCGATGTCACGGCTGACATCGAGGCGGCCGAAGCGCGCATGCGAGTCGGGCGCGTTGCCGGTCGCTAGCTTGGTGATACGGCGGGCGCCGCAGCCGCCGCAGCCACCGCAGTTACGATAGCGCTAAAATTAATGCAGACACCGATTCGCGGTGAACCAAAGAACGCAAAACATGAACGACGCCACGCCAGCCACGCCAGCCACGCCAGCCACGCCATCCCCAGCCTCAGCCTCTCCACCACTGCCAGACCGCCTGTCGATTGACCCGCGCAGCCCGCACTACATCGCGGCTGTGTTCGAGCATGACGTAGGCATCCGGCTTAACGACAAAGAGCGCAACGACGTCTCGGAATACTGCATCAGTGAAGGCTGGGTCCGCGTTCCTGCCGGTAAGGCGGTCGATCGGCGCGGCGACCCGTTGCTAATCAAAATCAGCGGTAAGGTAGAGGCGTTCTACCGCTAGTCGCTAGCCACGTCGCTGCTTCGCCCGCTTCGGCGCTCGACCTGTTGACCGCGGGACGATACCAGCCACAGCAACGCGAACGTAATCGCCCCGTTCAGAATCATCAGCTCAATACCGATCTGAAACCCCTGCGGGTTGCGCGCGAGTGCAGTTTGCAACAGGTAGCAGGCGACCGGTGCGGCAACGGCGGCGAACACGACACCGACCGGCTGTTTGAGTACGCGCTTGGTCCACATGCCGAATACGAACAGACCGAGTAGCGGCCCGTAGGTGTAACCGGCAATTTTCAGGATGGTGTCGATGATCGAGCGATCATCAAGCCAGCGAAAGATCATCACGATCACAAAGAACAGCAGGGCGAAGCCAATGTGCACGGTTTGGCGAATACGTACCTGCCCGGCCTCGGTCAATTCAGTTTTGCGAATACCCAGCATGTCGATGCAAAACGATGAGGTGAGGGCGGTTAACGCACCGTCGGCGCTCGGAAAGAGTGCCGAGATCAACGCGATGAAAAAAATGATCTGCACCCACTGCGGAAAGTGCTGCATGACTACTGTCGGGAAAATCTGATCCCCCGTCGCGGTAATGCCATTGCTGGCGGCGAACAAGTAGAGCAGACCGCCCAGCAGCAGAAATAGAAAGTTCACGCCGATCAAGACCACGCTGAACAGAAACATATTTTTTTTCGCGTCACGCAGATTCGGCACGCTGATATTTTTTTGCATCATCTCCTGATCAAGCCCGGTCATGGCGATGGCAATGAATGCGCCGCCGATGATTTGTTTGAGCCAAAAGCCTGGCGCGTTCGGGTCGGTGTTCCAAATGCGGGTGTGTTCGCCCGCCGACAGTGTCGGCCATAGCGAGCCCGCGTCGAGCTTCATGGCGCCCATCAGGAACACGACACAAATCACCAAACCACCCAGCATGCACGCAGTCTGCAAGGTGTCGGTGAATACAATCGTTTTGACACCACCCTGAAACGTATATAGCCAGACCATCAACAGGATGACGGCGATGGTCACCCAGAACGGGATGCCGACTGGATCTGAGACAAACAACTGCAACACATTGCCGACCAAATATAGCCGCGCGGTGGCACCGAGGGTGCGCGAGAGAATAAAAAACGACGCGCCGGTCTTGTGCGCGGTGACGCCGAAACGCTGATCGAGATAATCATAGATCGAGGTCAGCTTGAGACGGTAGTAGAGCGGCAACAGGATAAGCGCGATCAGCATAAAGCCGATCCAGTTGCCGATCACCACTTGCATGTAGCCAAAACCGTTCGGGCCGACCGTGCCGGGGACGCTGATGAACGTGACGCCGCTGAGCGAGGTGCCGACCATGCCGAACGCCACCAGCAACCAGTTGCTTTTGCGGTTGCCAATAAAAAACGATTCGTTATTGGCGTTACGGCCGGTAAACCACGCGAGCGCGAGCAGCAACACGAAGTAGCCGCCGATGATGGAGAGCAGTGCAAAAGACGCCATGACAGCCCTGCAAAAAGTTGGTCTGGAGGTCGGCTACGGTGTTTTGTAGGTCGCACCGTCTTTCATGACAAACGACACTTTGCTCATCACGCTAATGTCCTTGGAGGGGTCGCCCGGTACCGCGACGATATCCGCGAGCTTGCCGGCGTCAAGACTGCCCAGCTGGTTTGCCATGCCCATCACGGTCGCGCCATATAAGGTCGCCGAGCGGATGGCCTCGAGCGGCGGCATGCCGGCCTCGACCATGTATTCGAATTCGCGGGCGTTGAGTCCGTGTGGCGCGACGCCTTGATCGGTACCGAAGGCGATCTTTACGCCGGCTTTGTAGGCGCGCCCGAAGGTGCCTTGGATCACGGGGCCAATAGCTGCTGCTTTGACGCGAATGATTTCCGGGAAAAAGCCGGCCACCGTGGCTTGCTCGGCAACGTAGCGCCCGGCTGAGATCGTCGCCACCAGCCAGGTGCCGCGCTCTTTCATCAACTTCATGGCTTCATCATCCATGTAGGTGCCGTGTTCGATAGTCTGTACACCGGCCCGAATGGCGCGCTTCATGCCGTCGGCACCGTGCGCGTGGGTGGTCACTTGGTAGCCGTAGTCGCGCGCGGTCGCTACAATCGCGGCGAGCTCTTCATCCACCAAAATCGGCGCATCGCCACTCTTGGCCAGTGACAGCACGCCACCTGTGGTCGCGATCTTGATCAGATCGAAGCCCTCCTTGTAGCGTTGCCGCACCGCACGCCGCGCTTCGTCGGGGCCGCTGACGATGCCGCGCTCGGGTCCCGGCGAGCCCATCAAGTCAGCGCGCAAGCCATTGGTGGGGTCACCGTGACCGCCAGTTGAAGTGATGCTGCCGGCCGCCTGTACGCGCGGCCCTTTGACAATACCGCGGGTGATCGCATTGCGTAGCGCCACCGATACGCCGGGTGGGCTACCAAGATCGCGCACCGACGTGAA
>JAYVUH010000308.1:0-4167 GCA_043788115.1 Burkholderiales bacterium | reverse complement strand
CTGAATGCCCAAGGGAGTAACAATGTCAAGAGCAACCAAGATTGTCGCAACACTCGGTCCGGCTTCGTCATCAGCGGAAGTGCTTGAGCGGCTGATCGTCGCCGGTGTCGATGTCGTACGCATGAATTTTTCGCATGGCACCGCGCACGACCACATGGAGCGCGCTGCGCTGGTGCGCCAACTTGCGGCCAAACATAACCGCCCAGTTGGTATTCTCGCCGACCTGCAAGGGCCGAAAATTCGCGTCGGCAAATTTGCCGATCACAAGATCACGCTTGCGGTTGGTGACAAGTTCATCCTCGACGCTGATTGCCAGCTCGGCAATCAGGAGCGTGTCGGCATCGACTACAAAGAGCTGCCACGCGACGTCAAGTCGGGCGACATGCTGTTGCTCAACGACGGGCTGTTGGTGTTTGAAGTTGATATTGTGCGCGGCAATGAAATTCACTGTCTGGTTCGCCAGGGTGGTGTGTTGTCTAACAACAAGGGCATCAACCGCAAGGGCGGCGGTCTGACCGCGCCGCCGCTGACCGCAAAGGACATGGATGACATCAAGACTGCGGCAACATTGAAAGCCGACTTTCTGGCGGTGTCCTTCCCGAAGAATGGTGCGGACATGTACATGGCACGCGAACTCATGCGCGCCGCTGGTGGCAACGCGCTGCTCATCGCTAAAATTGAACGCACCGAAGCCGTCACCAATGAAGCGCTGGTGGATATCATGAAAGCCTGCGACGGCATCATGGTGGCGCGCGGTGATCTAGCGGTAGAAGTCGGCGATGCCGCGGTGCCCGCGCTGCAGAAGCGCATGATCCGCATGGCGCGCGCGATGAACAAATTGACCATCACCGCCACGCAGATGATGGAATCGATGGTGACGTCACCCATCCCAACCCGCGCCGAAGTATCTGACGTCGCCAATGCCGTGCTCGACGGCACCGACGCGGTGATGCTGTCTGCGGAGTCTGCGTCTGGACAATATCCGGTAGAGACCGTGGAGGCGATGGTGCGCATCTGTACTGAAGCCGAGAAGAGTGCAGAGGTGAAGCTAGATCGGGAATTTCTGGATCGGGTGTTCACGCGCGTTGACCAATCTATTGCGATGGCGGCGCTGTTCACTGCGCACCACTTGAAAGTGAAGTGCATCGCCTCGCTCACGCAATCCGGCTCAACAGCACTGTGGATGTCGCGTCTGAATTCCGGCGTGCCGATCTACGCATTGACGCCGGAACTAGCGACCCACACCAAATGCGCCATGATGCGCGATGTGCGACCGATCGCGTTGGCCTATGAGGGACACGACCGCGAAAAGCTGATGCGTAGTGCGGAAGAAGTCCTGCTGGCGAACAAGGTCGTCGAGAACGGCGATCTGGTGGTGCTAACCATGGGTGAGCCGATCGGCCAATCAGGCGGCACCAACACCATGAAAATTTTGCGTATCGGCGAGAATCGGCGCGCGTAGCTAAGCATGCAGATTGCAGTTGTCGACGGCGACGCCGCGCGAATTGCGGAAATTGATTCGATCGCCCGTAGGACTTGGCCGAGCGCCTACGGCGAGATCCTGCCGCCGGGGCAAATCGAGTACATGCTGCGTATGATGTACTCGGATGCGGCCCTTCGCGAGCAAATGTCGTCCAAGCAACACAAATTTGTGCTCGCCGAGACTGTTGCCGAGTCTGCGGCCGAACTTGGCGGAATAAGCGTAGGCTTCGCGTCATTTCAGCTCGATTTTCCGGAGCCGGGGACCACCAAACTTCACAAGCTTTATGTCCTGCCGGAAGCCCAGCAACTCGGCGTCGGCAAACGCCTCGTTCGCCACATCCGCGAAACCGTCATGGCTACTCAACACGCGCTCACGCTGAACGTAAATAAGAACAACCGGGCCAGATCGTTCTACGCCCGCCTCGGCTTTCAAGTGGTTGCCGAGGAAGTCATCGACATCGGCAATGGCTACTTGATGGACGATGTCGTCATGCGGTGGGATTTCGGCCAATCTGGCTAAGCAGTGTTCCGCCCGCCCACGGTTAGCCGTAAAATAGACGACAGATTGTCAGCGCCGTTTTTTACCACCACATGACCCCTATCCGGAGATCCTCATGGCCCTCGTTTCCATGCGCCAATTGCTCGACCACGCTGCCGAAAACAACTACGGCCTGCCTGCTTTTAACGTCAATAACCTCGAACAGGTGCAGGCGATCATGGAAGCGGCGTCGGAAACAGATTCGCCGGTGATCATGCAAGCCTCGGCCGGCGCGCGCAAGTACGCTGGCGAGACGTTTCTGAAGTACCTGATCGAAGCGGCTGTCGAGACCTATCCGAACATCCCGGTGTCGATGCATCAAGACCACGGCCAGAACCCCGACGTCTGCCAGGGCGCCATCAACCTCGGCTTTTCGTCCGTGATGATGGACGGTTCGCTAGAAGGCGACGGCAAGACGATTGCCAGCTACGAATACAACGTTGAAGTTACCCGCAAGGTCGCGCAACTGGCGCACAGGGTCGGCGTGACGGTTGAAGGCAAGCTTGGCTGCCTCGGGTCGCTGGAGACCATGAAGGGCGACAAAGAAGATGGTCACGGCACCGACTCAACCATGACGCGCGAGCAACTGCTGACCGACCCGAATGAGGCGGCCGACTTTGTGAAAAAGACCGGTGTTGATGCGCTGGCGATTGCCATCGGCACCTCGCACGGCGCCTACAAATTCACCCGCAAACCGACCGGCGACATTTTGGCGATTGACCGCATTAAGGCCATTCACGTGCGTATTCCGAACACCCACTTGGTGATGCACGGTTCGTCCTCCGTGCCGCAAAATTTGCTGGAAATCATCCGCGCTAATGGCGGCGAGATGAAGGAAACCTATGGTGTGCCAGTGGAAGAAATCCAAGAAGGCATCAAGCACGGCGTGCGCAAGATCAACATTGATACCGACATCCGCTTGGCCATGACGGCAGCGGTACGTAAGTTTATGAACGAGAACAAATCGCACTTTGACCCGCGCGATTTTCTGAAACCCGCGCGTGCGGCGGCGAAGGACATCTGCAAGCAGCGCTATGTTGAATTCAACTGCGCCGGACAAGCCTCGAAGATCAAGCCGATCACACTTTCGAAGATGGCGGATCGCTATGCCAAGGGTGAGCTGAAGCAAGTCGTCAACTAGTGGTCGATGCGCTAGTGATGTACCAATCTTCGATCAAGTCATTGCCTCTGATTGCGCGCGGCAAGGTGCGCGACATCTACGCCGTCGGCGACGACAAACTGCTGCTCGTGACCAGCGACCGTCTGTCGGCCTACGACGTGATTCTGCCTACGCCGATTCCACACAAAGGTGAGATCCTCGTCGGCCTCGCGAATTTTTGGTTCGCGAAGCTTGCGCACATCGTGCCGAATCAATTGACTGGTATCGACCCCGAATCCGTAGTGGCTGCGGATGAACGAGACCAAGTGCGTGGTCGCGCGATTGTCGTCAACAAGTACAAGGTACTGCCGATTGAGGCCGTGGTGCGTGGCTACTTGGAAGGCTCGGGTTGGAGTGAGTATCAGCAATCGCAATCGGTGTGCGGTGTGAAATTGCCTCCAGGCCTGCAGCGCGCCGCCAAATTGCCCGAGCCCATTTTCACGCCCGCCACCAAGGCTGAGGCGGGTGAACACGACGAGAACATCGATTTCGCCACCACGGAAAAAATCATTGGTGCTGCGCGCGCCGCGGAAGTTCGCAACATCGCGACGCGTTTGTACATCGAGGCGGCCGACT
This sequence comes from Burkholderiales bacterium, assembly GCA_043788115.1. Classification (GTDB taxonomy): domain Bacteria; phylum Pseudomonadota; class Gammaproteobacteria; order Burkholderiales; family Usitatibacteraceae; genus UKL13-2. Next base: position 412 of record JAYVUH010000308.1, on the reverse strand, counting down.
ACGCGCTGACTAAGGGCATCATCATCGCCGACACCAAGTTTGAATTCGGCGTCGATGAACGCGGCGTGTTGCATGTAATTGATGAAGTCCTCACGCCGGATTCATCGCGCTTCTGGCCGCTGGATACCTACAAGGTCGGCGTATCGCCGGAGAGCTTTGACAAACAGTACATTCGCAACTGGCTTGATGGGATCGGCTTCAACCGCAAGCCGCCCGCACCGGATGTGCCGCCAGAGATTGCGCAACGCACCAGCGACAAATATCGTGAGGCGCTAGATCGGCTGACGGCCAAATAGAAACTCCTTTACCGGCGGACAGCTTGCTAAAGATCAGTAGCCTGCATGGAGCGCAGCGCAATGCGGGAATGCGGCGGACGACAGACCGACCCGCATTGCGCTGCGCTCCATGCAGG
>JAYVUH010000307.1:0-2081 GCA_043788115.1 Burkholderiales bacterium | reverse complement strand
TCGCTCCATGCGGGCTACTTGGAGTCGTGTGTCACAGAAGTCAGCCTGTACTAAGAACCAGATGCGTAGCCCGGAAGGAGCGCAGCGCATTCCGGGGTCGGTCTCGCGCGGATTGATGCCCCGCATCGCGCTTCGCTCCATGCGGGCTACTTGGGGTTATGTGCCGCAAAAGTTAGCCTGCACTGAAATTCATCGTTCGTGCCGAGTCGTGCGGGTCGGCTTCGGACGTGGCGAGGTAATTGGCCGTGAGTGAAATCAAAAACTACACGATGAACTTTGGCCCGCAGCATCCGGCTGCGCACGGTGTGTTGCGCTTGGTGCTAGAGCTCGACGGTGAGGTGGTACAGCGTGCTGATCCGCATATTGGCCTGCTGCACCGCGCGACGGAGAAACTTGCCGAGACACGCACCTATATTCAAAACGTCCCGTACATGGATCGCCTTGACTACGTGTCGATGATGGTCAATGAGCATGCGTATGTGATGGCCATCGAGAAGTTGCTTAACGTCGAAGTTCCCGAGCGCGCGCAGTACATCCGCGTGATGTTCGATGAAATTACCCGTGTGTTGAACCACTTGCTTTGGTTGGGCGCGCATGCGCTTGACGTCGGCGCGATGACGGTGTTCCTCTATGCCTTCCGCGAACGCGAAGATTTGATGGATTGCTACGAGGCGGTGTCGGGTGCGAGGATGCACGCGGCCTACTACCGACCGGGTGGCGTCTATCGTGATTTGCCGGACCGCATGCCGCAGTACACGGTGGTGAATGGACAGAACGCGAAGGCAATGTCGCGCTTGAATGAAAATCGGCAGGGCAGCCTGCTCGACTTCATCGACGACTTCACGCGCCGCTTCCCGACTTACATTGACGAATACGAAACGTTGCTGACCGATAACCGTATTTGGAAACAGCGGCTGGTGGACATTGGCATCGTCACACCAGAGCGGGCGCTGCAGTTGGGATTTACCGGCCCCATGCTGCGTGGCTCGGGCATCGCGTGGGATCTGCGTAAGAAGCAGCCGTATGAGGTCTACGATCGCATGGATTTTGATATCCCGATCGGCACCAACGGCGATTCGTACGATCGCTACCTAGTTCGCATTCAGGAAATGCGCGAGTCGAACCGCATCATCAAACAGTGCGTAGAGTGGCTGCGTAAGAATCCAGGCCCGGTGATTTCGGACGACCATAAAGTTGCGCCGCCTTCGCGTGAAAACATGAAGGCCAACATGGAAGAACTGATTCACCACTTCAAGCTTTTCACTGAAGGCTTCCACGTGCCGCCGGGCGAAGTGTATGCCGCGGTCGAACATCCAAAAGGTGAATTCGGGATTTATCTCATGTCCGACGGCGCCAACAAACCGTATCGCCTGAAAATTCGAGCGCCGGGATTCCCGCATCTGGCCGCGCTTGATGAGATGTCGCGCGGGCACATGATTGCCGACGTGGTGACGATCATTGGCACGCAAGACATCGTGTTTGGGGAGATAGATCGATGAGCGTGATCGCCAGTCGCGTCGTGAATATCGACGAACTGACCCTCGAGCCTTTTGAGAAAGGCGAGAAGTTCGCGTGCGCGGCCGTGCGCGTCGGACCGATCATCGGCGCGAGGGATCTCGGCTACTCGTACGATGTCGTGCAGCCCGGTATGAGTTCGTGTCCGTTTCACAACCACCGTGCGGAAGAAGAAATGTTCTTCATTGTGCGCGGGACCGGTTTGCTGCGCTACGGGGACGAATCACGCGAGGTACGTGCCGGTGATTTCATTTGCTGCCCGACCGGCGGCCCTGACACCGCGCACCAACTCATCAATAACTCTGACGCAGAGCTGGCCTACATTTCGGTAAGTACCATGATGCCGGCTGAAGTATGTGAGTACCCCGACTCGAAGAAAATTGGTTCCTTCGGCGGCACCGGTGCCGCGCGCCTTCGCCATCTGACCATGGCGGATCAAGGTGTTGACTATTGGCAAGGTGAAATCTGATGTTGTCTGACGCAGTCAAACTCAAGATTGATCGCGAACTCGCGAAATATCCGGCGGATCAACGCCAATCGGCGGTCATGTCGGCGCTGGCCATCGT
>JAYVUH010000306.1:0-3343 GCA_043788115.1 Burkholderiales bacterium | reverse complement strand
AACACGTTATCGCCCGATTTCACGCAGGCCAACAGCGCACCTGCAACGGCGGCAAGCCCGGTCGGGTAGGTTGCAGCGCGATAGCCGCCCTCGATTTCAGCGACGGCGTTTTCCAGCGCGAGAGCCTGCGGCATATTGAAGATACCGTAGGTCGGTACTTGCTCATCGCGGTCCCAGCGCGCCTGAATTTCATGCTGATGGGCAACAGAATCGAACAACACTGTCGACGCGCGGTGCATCGGCACATTGACGGTCTTGGCGTCATTGACGATTTCACGACCGAGGTGGCCAAGCTTGGTATCTGGTTTCATTGGGCATCAGGTGCTGATGGCGCATCAAAAACGCACTCCATTTCGCGGCGGAATTTGACCGCGTCGTTTTGCGCATCGAAGGCAACATCATCCCACGACAGGGCCTTGCCGGCGGCAACATCGCGAATCAGTTTCAGCCTGTGGGCGAGGCCGATCGGTAGGCCTCGCACTTTCATCGAGTCGGTCGCGGGCATCAACTTACCGAACACCGTGTAGCCGCCCTCACCATCCAGTATTTCGCCGACCTTCAAATCGCGCTTGGCAGTCGCCACACAATCGCCGCGCCAGCCCGTGGCGCTGCCGGTGGCTTCGCCTCGACAAGCGACGCTGGCGACGCTGATGCCAAGTTCCAGTCCGATCAAGTGAAATGGCTTGTACATCGACGAATATTCACCGCTGTCATCGGTGATGAGCCCGTACTCTTTGAAGCAGCGGCGCACGTATTCGGAATCCGCCGCGAAGGTGACGTAGACACCCCAACGTAGATCGCGAAACACCGGCCGGCCATCGCGCTCGACGGAGGAAATCACTTCGACTTGACCGCGATGCTGCAGGATACCGCCTGCACTTTTCGGCTTGAGCAAGCGCGCCAAATCATCGACGCCACAGGGCGGGAATTCCAAGCCATCCGTCGCTGGGGTGAGCCCAGTTGCGTTGGCAACAGCAGCCATTTCCAATGCACTCTTGGTGCCATCGAGGAAGGAATTGAACATCTGCTGATTGAAATCACCGCCCTCGACCATCGCCGCGCTGAAACCATAGTGACCCCAGACGGTATCCGGGGTCGAGGCGTGATATGCGGGCAGGTACTTGGTGCCCTTGCCAGCGGCAATAACTGTGAACCCAGCAGTGCGCGCCCAGTCGACCATCTCGCAGATCAACGCTGGCTGATCGCCATAGGCGAGCGAATAAACGATACCTGCTTCCTCCGCGCGCCGCGCCAGTAACGGACCGGCTAGCGCGTCGGCTTCGACGTTGACCATCACGATGTGCTTCTTGTGCTCGCAGCAGGCCAGTACGTGCGCGATGCCCGCAGCTGGGTGGCCAGTCGCATCGATGATGACTTCAACTTGTGGATTAGCGATCAACGCCATCGCGTCGTCGGTAATGAACGTCGTGCCTTTCACAAACGCGTCATCGAACGAGCGCGCTGCAAACGCTTGATCATTCCAGCCAACACGAACCAGCGAGTGCGCAGCGCGCGACGGGTTCAGATCGGCGACACCAAGCAAATGCATGCCCGGCGTGCGAGGTAACTGCGAGAGATACATCGACCCAAATTTGCCTGCGCCGATCAGACCAACGCGAATCGGTTTGCCAGCGGCTGCACGCTGCGAAAGGAGCTTGTGTAGGTTCATGAGGCGAGTATCCGGTTATGCTTCGGGCGCGTCGAGCTCACCTGCCAGTTCACTCTCAAGCACGCGCAACAAGTTGCAAGTATCCATCGTCCCCCAGCCCGCCTCCATGAGTTTGGACAACTGTGCGTAGACCAATGCCTGCGCAGGCATTGGCAGGTTTTGCTTCGCTGCCATCTCGCGCACCAGCTCAAAATCTTTGTGATGCAGGCGCGCTTCGATACCCGCTTCGAAATCACGGTCGGCCATTTTCGGCCCCATCAAGCCGAGCATCTTCGAACCAGCGAATCCCGACATCAATGCTTCGACCACCTTGTTGGTATCAACGCCATTGGCGCGCGCAAACAGCATCGCTTCGGCAATGCCCTGAATGTTGATCACTTGGGTAATCTGGTTACAGGCCTTGGTGACCTGCCCGCAGCCCACGTCACCCATGTGAAAAATGTTCTGGCCGAGCTTCTCCAGCAACGGCCTTGCCTTCGCCAATGCGTCCGCTGCGCCACCGACCATGATGGTTAGCGTCGCCGCTTCGGCGGCGCGGGTGCCACCTGAGACGGGGCAGTCGAGATACGCGACGACGCGCTCGGCGAATGCGCTTGCGAAGCGCCGTGTTTCAGCGACATCGATGGTGGAAAAATCGCAAACGATGGCGCCCGGCTTGGCTGAAGTGATCGCGCCGCCTTTTCCATCCAGACCGAGCAGCACCGCTTCGACGTCGCTGGTCTTGGTGACGTTGGACATGATGAAGTCGGCATCCGAAGCGGCCTCTGCTGGGGACGCGCAGGCGACCGCACCCAGAGCTACGTACGGCGCCATCACCTCTGCGCGGCGGGCATAGACGCGCAGCTGATGTCCCGCGTTGATCAAGTGACGGACCATTTGTCCGCCCATATTACCGAGGCCGATGAATGCGATGGTGGTTTGCATGGTCGAGTGTCCGAGAGATTAGGGAGTGCGCGCCGTCACGCTAGACGCTAGACGCGATACGGATGACGCACACCGGGCAGGTCAGGCCCAAAGTCTTTGCTGTTGCGACTGACCAGCATCAAACCATTGACGAGTGAAGTGGCAAGGATGATGGCGTCCGGCAATTTAATACGGCGCTCGCGACGCAATTTGACCGCCCGCTCGGCGATGGCATCATTGACAGGAATCACTAGAAATCCATTCAGGAATGAGCGCGTCGTCTCTTCGAGCGTGGCCTCGCCACCACACATGACCTCCATCCAAGTGACCACACTAATCGCGCAACTATCGTATAGCGCAAGCTCCTTACGCGCAGCTGGGACGCCGTTCAAATAGTCAATGAGGATGTTAGTGTCAAACAGGGCCTTCACCCACTAACCCTCCCACTCCGCACGCAACTTTCGCTGCACCACCACGCTATCGGCTGAGGAACGTTTAGATTTTTTCCAAGCGCCGAAGGCTGGCGTCGCCGATGCATTGCTCACCACGTATTGCGCCACCGCTTGACGGACCAATTCGGCACGAGAGACCTTCTTGATACGCTCTAGCTCACGCAAGGCGGCAAGCTGCGATTCTGGTAGGTCGATGATGGTTCGCATGGCGGACTCCTGATGTTTGATGACGGCGTATGTCATCATAGCACCCTATTCCTAGAGAACAAAGTCGCCTATTTACGGGCGTTTTCAGACATATTTGCCTCAAACGCCTCAC
>JAYVUH010000305.1:0-10092 GCA_043788115.1 Burkholderiales bacterium | reverse complement strand
GTGCCACGACGGCGCCGTCCCACTGATCTGTTTGGAAACAGCGCTGCCCGCTAAGTTTGAATCGACCATGGTTGAAGCGTTGGGGCGCAAACCAACTCGCCCGGCCAAGTACGTCGGAATCGAGCAGCTGCCGCAGCGCTTTGCGGTGCTGGCGGCTTCGACTGACCGGCTGAAAGATACCATTGCAAGGTCCTGTCAGACTTAACAAATTACGTTAAATATCGTTCTTAACGTATTAATTAATAATTAATTCCACTGTCTAAAAAACACCAGATAGCCGGTGATAAGCGCTAGACCTACACCGGCGATGATGGCACCAAACAGCACTTTCACGAGGCGACGATCTTCGGTGTCAATGTCCTCCGGCGACATCGGGGCGACGCGCTTAAGACCGTCAATCAGCCGTCGTTCGCGGATGCAAAACAACAATACGCCCATCATGATCGCGCAGAAGGCTAGAAACACGGCGGCTAGGCTCAGTTCAAGCATGGATCACTTTGGCGGTGCGGGCTTGGACACCGTGGGCGGTGTGCCGGTCTGAGGATCGCTCTGCCGATTGTCGGGAGCTTCCAGCTCTTCTTCGAGTTTTTCGCGCTGCGCCTGCGTCACCTTGCCGTCCATCACCTGATTGAGTCGGCGCTGCAAGAAGGCATCACGCAGGAACTGGTACTTATCGAGCGTCGCTTCATCAAGTGTTTTTGACGTGCCCAACAGTTCGGCGCGGATGCGAATGATGTCTAGCCCAAGCGTGGCGTTTCGTGTTGGCACATGCTCAATTCTGCGGCTGTACGAGGTGGCGCGGCTGTCTGGAATTCGACCGATGGTGTCACGTAGTGTGGACGGCCCCATCAACGGCAACACGAGGTAAGGGCCCGATCCGACACCCCATTTACCGAGCGTTTGGCCGAAGTCCTCATTGCTCTTATCGAGGCCCATCGGCGTGGCAACATCGAACAACCCGAGAATACCCAGGGTGCTGTTCACCAGCAGGCGGCCGAGGTCTGAGAACGCGGCGGCTGGCTTGCCTTGCAGCAGATTGTTCAGGCCGTTGCCAACGTCGCCCACGTTACTAAACGCGTTTGAGACACCCGAGCGAGCGAATTGCGGCGTGACGGCTTCGTAGCCTTGGGCAATCGGCTTGAGTACGACCTTGTCGACGGCCTCGTTGAACGCAAAGGTACCGCGGTTCAAGCCCTCCCATGGATCCGCTTTTGGGGCGGTGGTCGAAGCGCAACCAACGAGCAAAGAAAGGCAGGCAGCAAGCAAAAGATTCTTGAACATGAGGGAATGGGGGTCGCGTTAGTGGAGTTTGAAGCGCATGGAAAGATCCAGCGCGATGATGTCTTTGGTGAGCGTGCCGATGGAGATACGATCCACCCCCGTCTCGGCGATGGCACGCACGCTTTGAATATTAACGCCACCGGAGGCTTCTAGTTCCGCCCGGCCGTCAGCCAGTTCAACCGCCTCGCGCATGGTTTCAACACTGAAATTATCCAGCAGTATCAACTTGGCGCCGCAAGAAAGCGCCTCTTCGAGTTGATTGATCGTTTCCACCTCGATCTCAATCATCGTATCGGCCGCCGCCTGATGTTTAACCAGTTCATGCGCCGCAAGCAGCGCCGCAGCGATCCCACCTGCCGCAGCGATATGGTTTTCTTTGATCAAAATTCCGTCGAACAGTCCGATCCGGTGGTTGACGCCGCCGCCAACCGTCACCGCGTACTTCATTGCCGTCCGCAGACCGGGTATTGTTTTGCGTGTATCGAGGATTTTTGCCTTGGTGCCTTTGACCGCAGCAACGTACTGTGCCGTTTTAGTGGCAACCGCCGACAGGGTTTGCAGAAAATTGAGTCCGGTGCGCTCGGCCGTCAACATCGCGCGGGCGTTACCTGAGATCTCGCAGAGGGGCTGACCCGCCGCAATCGCATCACCGTCGCCCGCGTGCCAGAAAAGTTCGCAATCCGGATCGAGCTCGGTAAAGCTGCGTGTGAACCACTCCTGACCGGCCAACATTCCGTCTACACGGGTCATGACGCTAGCTACCCCGCGTTTGGTTGCGGGGATCAACGTTGCCGTCAGGTCGCCGCTGCCGATGTCTTCTGCGAGCGCCACGGTGACATCACGGGTGACGGCGGCTTCAATATCATGGCGGAGATGGCGGCGTGTCTCAGCGGGGGCTTCGCTCATTGATTTGGGCACGGATCACCTTGAAAATTCGATTGGGACACGCATATGTAGGTTGATCGCACTTGATGCCGTTGCACACAACCCGAAAAATAGGATATCACGCCATGCGTGCCGACAAACTCACCACCCGCTTCCAGCAGGCGCTGGCCGACGCACAGTCGAGCGCACTCGCCAATGACAACAGCTACATCGAGCCGCATCATTTGCTGATTGCGCTGATTGACGATACCGACGGCGGCAACGCGTCACTGCTGTCGCGCGCCGGTGTGGTGGTTGTGAAGTTGCGGACTGCGCTGGAGCAGTCGATCAAGCGGCTGCCGAAGGTCGAGGGAACCGGTGGCGAAATATCTGTTTCTCGCGAACTGTCCAACCTTCTGAATCTCACCGACAAGGAAGCCAGCAAACGCGGCGATCAATTTATCGCGTCTGAATGGTTCCTGTTGGCACTGGCCAACGATAAGGGCGAGTGCGGGCGCATCTTTAAGGAACACGGTGCCAACGCCAAATCACTGGATGCGGCGATTACGGCAGTGCGCGGGTCAAACACGGTCGATTCGCAAGAAGCCGAAGGTCAGCGGGAAGCGCTAAAGAAATACACCATCGATCTGACCGAACGGGCGCGCATGGGCAAACTCGACCCGGTCATCGGTCGCGACGACGAAATCCGCCGTGCCATTCAGGTACTGCAGCGGCGTACCAAGAACAACCCCGTGCTAATTGGCGAACCGGGCGTCGGCAAGACGGCAATCGTAGAGGGACTTGCGCAGCGCATCGTTAACGGCGAAGTGCCAGAAAGCCTCAAGGGCAAACGCGTGTTGTCCTTGGATATGGCGATGCTATTGGCCGGCGCAAAGTATCGTGGGGAGTTTGAGGAGCGCCTTAAAACCGTCCTCAAGGAACTCTCCCAAGACAAAGGCCAAACAATCGTCTTTATCGACGAATTGCACACGATGGTCGGCGCCGGCAAGGCTGAAGGCGCGATGGACGCGGGCAACATGTTGAAGCCCGCATTAGCGCGCGGTGAGTTGCACTGCATCGGCGCGACCACGCTCGACGAGTATCGCAAGTATGTAGAAAAGGACGCAGCCCTCGAGCGTCGTTTCCAGAAGGTACTGGTCAACGAGCCGACGGTGGAGTCAACCATCGCGATTTTGCGCGGCTTGCAGGAAAAATACGAGCTCCACCACGGGGTTGAGATCACCGACCCCGCGATTGTTGCGGCGGCAGAGCTTTCGAACCGCTACATCACGGATCGTTTCCTGCCTGACAAGGCGATTGATCTTATCGACGAAGCCGCAGCGCGCATCAAAATAGAAATTGATTCGAAACCCGAGGTGATGGACAAACTCGACCGGCGTTTGATTCAACTGAAGATTGAGCGCGAGGCGGTGCGCCGGGAAAAGGACGAGGCTTCGCAGAAGCGGTTCGCGCTGATTGAAGAAGAAATCGAACGCGCCGAACGCGAGTACTCCGATCTGGAGGAAATTTGGAACGCCGAAAAGTTCCAGATCCAGGGCACCCAGCACATCAAAGAGGCGATTGAAAAGATCCGCTCCCAGATGGCGGACCTACAGCGCAAAGGCCAGTTCGACAAGCTTGCGGAATTGCAATACGGCAAGCTGCCGCAGTTGGAAGCACAGTTAAAGCATGCCGAAACGGATGAGTCAAAGCCGGCCAAAACTCGGCTGCTGCGTACCCATGTCGGTGCTGAGGAGATTGCCGAAGTGGTTTCACGCGCTACCGGTATCCCCGTCGCGAAAATGATGCAGGGCGAGCGGGAAAAACTGATACACATGGAAGCCAAGCTCCACGAGCGAGTCGTTGGCCAGAATGAAGCCGTGCGCCTCGTGTCGGACGCGATTCGTCGTTCACGCGCCGGCCTTGGCGATCCCAATCGGCCGTATGGCTCGTTTCTATTTCTCGGGCCTACCGGTGTCGGTAAGACCGAACTGTGCAAAGCCCTGGCGTCTTTCTTGTTCGACTCAGACGATCATCTGATTCGTATCGACATGTCCGAGTTTATGGAGAAGCACTCGGTTGCAAGAATGATCGGTGCGCCGCCCGGATATGTGGGCTACGACGAAGGCGGCTACCTGACCGAAGCGGTGCGTCGCAAACCGTATTCGGTGATCTTGCTCGACGAGGTCGAAAAGGCCCACCCGGACGTATTCAATGTTCTGCTGCAGGTGCTCGACGATGGTCGGATGACCGACGGGCAAGGCAGAACCGTAGACTTCAAGAACACGGTGATTGTCATGACCTCCAATCTCGGCTCGCAGCAGATTCAGGCGATGTCGGGGTCAGACTATGGTGTGATCAAGCTCGCGGTGATGGCCGAGGTGAAGAGTTATTTCAAACCAGAGTTTGTCAATCGAATCGACGAGGTGGTCGTGTTCCACGCGCTCGACGAATCCAACATTGCCTCAATCGCCAAGATCCAGTTGGCGACGCTCGTCAAACGTGTCGTCGCGATGGAGATGACGCTAGAAGTTTCAGACGAGGCACTTGCTGAGATTGCCAAGGCCGGCTTCGACCCGGTCTACGGTGCAAGGCCGCTGAAGCGGGCGATCCAGCAGCAAATAGAGAATCCATTGGCGAAGTCGATTCTCGAGGGTAAATTCACGCCTAAGTCGGTGATCAAGGTTGGACTCCGAAACGGCGTGATCACCTTCGAGTGACCGTTGGTACCCTGATCGCGGTACGAACGTCAGGTGGAAGCCAAAAATGTGCGGAACGTCACAGACTACCGAAGAAAGCTGAGTTAATCTGCGCGTCTTAAATCAAAAGCCTCCTTAGAGATGGCGCTGAATCCGTCACGCGCATACGAGCTCATCATGAACCCTGGCACCAGCATGCCCCTCAGTCTCAATGACCGCAACGAACTCGCCTGCCGGCAGACGGCTGAGCTGTATCGGCTTATGCCTGCATCGACGGCGTTTTCTTACGTCGGCGCGTCCCTGACTTTTTTGATGTTGGCCTCGACTGGCGATCTCCAGCGTGGAGCGTACTGGTTCGCCTTCGCCAGCAGCATCATGCTGTTCCGCGTGTTGGCCATGATGGAATATCGACACCACACCAATGACCGCGGCAATAGCCCCACCACTTGGAAATGGCTCGCCATTTTCATGAATTTCCTGGCCGGCGTGAAGTGGGGCTTGTTGGGGACGGTGTTGTTTGTTGAAGCACCGCTCTATCGGGTCATGTTCACCGCCATCGTCATCGTCGGCTACGTCGGTGGTTCGATTGTGTCGTATGCGCCCGTACGGTTTGCACACGCCGCGCTTGCGTTACCGGCAACTCTGCCGCCAACGATATACCTGTTCTTTTTCGGCGGTGAGGCCAATCTCATTGCCGGCGTCGCCGCGCTTTTCATGGTGGTTGCGCTCATCGTGACTGCCGAGGCGCAGTACCGGCTGGTGCGCGCCCGTTTGCTGTTCGAAATCGAAAACGACGTCCGCGTCCGGGCAGCCGAAGCCGAGAACAATACGCTTGGCGTGGACTTGCGCAAGTTGGAGCATCGCGCTGAAGTCATCAGGCGATCACAAATCGAGGCGCGGCGTCGGGCCGATACGTTGTCGCACCACATGCAGAACACGTTGCTGCCGGTGATTGAGTGCGATGAACGTGGCCGCATCGTTGAATGGAACGACGCTGCGGTGGCCGCGTTTGGCTACCAGCTGCGTGATCTGTCCGAGCTCGGTCTGGACAAGCTCGTTGTCACACCAACCGGTAAGAAAGCATGGGCAGATGCCTTCGCATCCGCGTTGGAGGGTAAGGTTCCTACCGCGATTGAGGTGTCGGTACTGAAAATCGGTGGCGCGCGCGCGGCGGCGACATTCTATGTGACGCCCATCGACATCGACGGCACAAAGTCGTGTCGCGCCGCAATCATCGCGACCCTTAAGCCAATCCAGTTGGCGGAACTAAACCTGCGGCCCAAGTCGGCAAAGGGCTAGGCGCACGCTGGGAACCGGTTATTGGCGGCGCCAAACCATCCACCGCTCAAGCCCACGAAACACGGCGATCGAGTCTGGCGGCTCAACGTCTTCAACCAACTCGAACGCCGGTAAGAGCAGCGACAGAAGCGCGGTTTGGCTGATACCAAACGGCGGGCCTTTTGGCGACTCACCAAAGAAAAAATAGCCTGCTAGTAAGCCCCCCGGCGGCAGCACACGACTGATCTGTGCGGCCCACGCCGCGCGGCGATGGTGCGGAAGCGCGCATAGGAAAGCGCTTTCGTAAACCAACGTAAATCCCTTGTTCGCGAGGGTCGGCTCAAAAAAATCGCCGTGTTCGACCAAGCTGCCCTGAGGCCCGAGAACGGCTCTGGCGCGTGCCACCGCTTCTGCCGAGAAATCAATTGCCGTCACCGGCCATGCGGCATTCGCAAACGCCGAAACCTCCCGTGCGGCACCGCACCCCGGAATGAGCGTCTTGCGCGGTGAACTTCCTGGCGCGGCGAGAAAGTCGCGCAGGTTTTGTGGCGCGCCGCCGCGATCCCATGGCGTAAATTCGGCGGCGAAGCGGACGTCCCAAAACGCAGGCGTCGCTGGGTCCAGTCGTGGAAAGGTTGGCGGTAACGTCTCGGGCGGTTGATCAAGCATCTTCAAATTATAGGAGCCGATCAGATTTACGCCCCGGACATGGGGATCCGTCGCCCAACTAGCAGGTTTCGTCCACTTTGCGTCGAAACACGCCTGACAATACGATAATGTTCGCTTGCTGTTGCAATGAACCGCAACTATTCGCCGAACATTTCAGCTTTCGAAGGCATCTTCAATGACCACCAGACCCCGTCGCTACACCGCGCAAGTACTGCTCATCGGCACATCCATCGCTTTGGCAGGATGCGGGCAAGATCAACAGACGCCAAAAGGCGCTAGCCTCGCCCTGAAAGAATGTCGCGTTGCGGGTGTTGATGCGGCCGTTAAATGCGCCACCCACGACGTGTTTGAGAACCGCGAGACCTTAAGCGGCCGCAAGATCGGGCTCAACATCGTGGTCTATCCAGCGTCGGCTCGCATCAAGGAACCCGATCCGATTTTCATCTTTGCCGGTGGTCCTGGTCAGGCCGCAACCGACGTGATCGCCTCGGTCACCCCGCAATTGTCGGGCCTCGCGACCAAGCGCGACATCGTCTTTATCGACCAGCGTGGTACGGGTAAATCAAACCTGCTCAATTGCAAATTTCCAAGCGACGATGGCCCGGACATGGCATCGGAAGCCTCCCGACGGGTCATGACCATTAAGATTGTTGCAGAGTGCCGCGACGAACTGTCCAAGCGCGCTGACCTCACCCAGTACGGCAGCACCGCCGCGATGGCCGATTACGACGAGGTTCGCGCGGCGTTAGGCTACGAGAAAATCAACCTGTGGGGTGGCTCATACGGTACCCGCACGGCGCAGGAATATCTACGCCGCTATCCAGACCGCGTCCGCACGGCCGTCCTCGACGGCGTTGCGTCACCTTCGATGGCGCTACCGGCGACCTTTGCAAGGGACGCCGGCGCTGCATTGGAGGCGGCCTTCAAGTCGTGCGAAACACAGACGGGTTGTTACAAGAGTTACCCGACGTTTCGTACAGATTTCGCCCAACTGCTTGAACGGTTGGACAAGAAGCCGCTCACGCTTTCCGTGCGCGACCCGTTGACCAGCGTGGCGCGTGAAGTGTCGATTACCCGTCAGAGTGTCGCGACGCAGGTGTTTTCGCTGCTCTATGTGCCGCAGCTGGTGGCGATATTACCGGAGGCGGTGAAGCAGGCTAGTCTTGGCAACTACGCACCACTTTTTGCGGCATCCGGCGGGTTTATGGATTTCGCAGAAGATAAGATTGCATTCGGCATGCGGCTTTCCGTGTCGTGCAATGAAGATGTACCGCGTATTGATGCCGCGACGCGTGAAGCGGCTGACCAGCTGCAACCTTTCCAATCGAGCTTTATCCGCGAGTTCTCAACGGCTTGTGAAGGCTGGCCGAAAGGCAAGGTTGCGAATGACTTCTTCACCCCGGTTAAGTCGGACAAGCCGGTGCTGATTTTTTCTGGCGGGCTCGATCCGGTCACACCGCCCGTGTTTGGCGATGAAGTCAAAAAAACGTTCTCGAACAGCGCGCATTTTGTGGCGCCGAATATCGGGCACGGTGTCGCGCAACACGGTTGTGCACCGAAGATGATGAAGCAGTTCATCGAGAAGGCCAGCATTGAAGGCCTCGACGGTGATTGCCTCAAACGCATTCCCCGACCTACCTACTATCAGGCGATGGTCGAGAAACCCAAAAAAGATCCCGCGGCCGAAACCAAGTCAGGAGAGAAGAAATGATTGAAGTCCGCAACCTCTCCAAGCAATTCGGCGCCATTACTGCGGTGAATGGCGTCAGCTTTACGGCACCCAATGGCCAGATCACCGGTTTGCTCGGGCCTAACGGCGCGGGTAAAACCACCACGATTCGCATGATCGGCACGCTGGTTGAGATCAGCGGCGGTAGCGCGTCCGTTGACGGCCATGACGTCGGCCGGGAGCCTGATCGCGCACGACGCGTGTCCGGCATTCTTACCGATGCCCGTGGCCTGTATACGCGGCTGACGGCACGCGAAAACATTCGCTATTACGCCGAACTGCATGGTATCGAGACGTCCAAGAGCGAAGCGACCATCGCGCGATTTGTGGATTGGCTTGACATGAAAGACATCATTGATCGTCGTACCGACGGATTTTCACAAGGCGAGCGCATGAAGGTCGCCATCACCCGCGCGCTGGTGCACGAGCCGACTACGGTGATCCTCGACGAGCCAACCAACGGCCTCGACGTCATGACGACCCGTGCGTTGCGCGAGCTGATCAAGCGCCTGAAAGCCGAAGGGCGCACGGTGATGTTTTCGTCACACATCATGCAGGAGGTCGCGGCGCTTTGCGATGAAATCATCATCATCGCCAAGGGCAAGATTTGCGCACAAGGGACAACCGAAGCGTTGCTCGCGCAGAGCGGTCAGACGAGTCTGGAAGACGCGTTCGTCAAACTCGCCGGTATCGACGGCGAGCCATCTCACTCTGAACAGAAAGCCGCTTGATCATGGCCAGCCTGCCGAAACTACAAACCATCATCACCGTCGCCAAAAAAGAGTTGGTTGACCATTTGCGCGACAAGCGCACGGCGACCATGATTTTTCTGCTATCCATCGCCATGGGCCCGATCATCTTGCTGGGGCTTGGCTACTTCATTTCGTCGATCGAACAAAAGGCGGAGAAGAAAGAGATCTATGTCTCCGGCAAAGAGTACGGTGCTGAGCTGGTGAATTTCCTGCTGCGTCAGGACATGAAGTTGCAAGAGCCGAAGGCCGATTTTCGTGCGTTGATCAAGCAGGGCAACCACGATCCGGTGCTGGTGATCCCGAAAGATTTTTCGGCCAAGTTCCTGACGGGTGAAGCCAAGGTTGAGATGGTATATGACGACACGCGGCAGGGAACGGGCAGCGCCTCGGCCGGCGTGATGCGTCGCGTGCTCAGGGCGTTTAATTCGGAAGTCGCATCCCAACGGCTGATTGCCCGCGGCGTCTCGCCGACGATCCTGCGGCCCGTGGAGATTCAGGACACGAACCTTGGCACGGCGGCGCAGCGCGCGGCAGCGCTACTGTTCATCATTCCGTGGATCACGCTGATCGGCTGTGTGACCGGCTGTACGGCCATGGCGGTCGACTTGGCTGCTGGCGAGCGTGAGCGTGGCTCTCTAGAACCATTGCTGATGACCCCAATTGCCCGTGACGCATTGGTGCTGGGCAAGGGCCTCGCGGTATCGATTTACAGTCTGGGCATCGCAGTACTGACGTTGGTGGGGTTCGGCCTGACACTCAAATTCGGCAACCTGCCCGCGATCGGCTCGGTGCTGTCACTCTCAGCCGCGCAGAACGCAAG
>JAYVUH010000304.1:0-2431 GCA_043788115.1 Burkholderiales bacterium | reverse complement strand
CGTGCAGATTCGCCTGAATGCGAAAGTGGCGCGGGTGCAAACCCGTGACGGCCGGGCGACTGGCGTGGTGCTGGAGGATGGCGAAGAAATTGCGGCGCGCAAGGTGGTGGCGAATGTCGGGCCGAAGCTGTTGTTCAATCAGTTGGTAGAGGCGGCTGCATTGCCACCCGAGTTCGTCACGCGCATGCGGCGCTTCAAGACGGGGTCGGGCGTGCTGCGCATGAACGTTGCACTGTCCGAACTGCCCGATTTCTGTGGCCTCGGCATTCGGCAGCAGACACACCACGGCGCCGGCATTATCCTGGCACCTTCGCTCGCCTACATGGACCGCGCTTATCGCGATGCGCAGGATGACGGCATGTCGAAGCAGCCGGTGGTGGAGATGCTGATCCCAAGCACGCTCGACGACACGCTCGCACCCAAGGGGCAGCATGTCGCCAGCCTGTTCTGCCAAAGCTTTGCGCCGCATTTGCCCAATGGGCAATCGTGGGACGAGCTGCGCGAGCGCGCCGCCGATCTCGTCATCGACACGGTGAACCATTTCGTACCGAACTTCAAACGCAGCGCGATCGCCCGCCAAACGCTGACCCCGCTTGACCTCGAACGCACGTTCGGTTTGACCGATGGCGACATCTTCCACGGACGTCTGTCATTCGAACAATTGTTCGCCAGCCGGCCGATGCTCGGCTATGCCAATTACCGCACGCCGGTTAAAGGCTTGTATCTCTGCGGTTCCGGCGCGCACCCCGGCGGCGGCGTCACCGGCGCACCGGGACATAACGCGGCGCAGGCGATCCTCAGGGATCGCGGGTAGACTTCCCCCTCTTTTTGTTCTTCGAAGGACACATCATGTCGCTCGTCAATCATCAAATCCGCCTCGCCGCCCGACCGGTGGGCAACCCGAAGCGCAGCGACTGGAACTTCACCGAAGAGGCGGTGGGCGAGCCGGCCGCAGGCGGTGTGCTGGTCAAAGTGCTGCAACTGTCGCTCGACCCGGCGATGCGCGGCTGGATGAACGAAGGCAAGAGCTACATCCCGCCGGTGGGCATTGGCGAAGTAATGCGTGCGGGCGGTGTGGGCAAAGTCATCGCGTCGAACAACGCGGCGTTTGCGGTGGGCGATCATGTGGCGGGCGGCTTCGGCGTGCAGGAATACTGCATGGTCGGCGAAGGCGGCCTGAAGCACGTAGGCCTGGCAAAAATTGATTTGCGCATGGGCACGCTCTCGCAATGGCTCAATGCCCTAGGCATGCCGGGCATGACCGCGTATTTCGGCCTGCTCGAAACCGGGCAGCCGATAGCCGGTGAGACGGTAGTCGTCTCGGGCGCTGCGGGCGCTGTCGGCCAGACGGTGGGACAAGTCGCGAAGATCAAAGGCTGCCGCGTCGTCGGCATCGCGGGCGGCGCGGCGAAGTGCGAGTGGGTGGTCAAGGAACTCGGCTTCGACGCCTGCATTGACTACAAAACCGGCAGCGTAAAAGATGGCCTCAAGCAACATTGCCCGAGCGGCGTCGATGTTTATTTCGACAATGTCGGCGGCGAGATTCTCGATACCGTGCTCACCCGCATCAACCGTAAAGCGCGCATCGTCATCTGCGGCGCGATCTCGCAATACAACAACACCACGCCGGTGAAGGGGCCGTCGAACTATTTATCGCTATTAGTCAACCGCGCGCGGATGGAAGGCATCGTCGTGTTCGATTGGGCTGATCGCTATGGCGAAGGCATCAAGCAGATCGCGCAGTGGATGAAAGAAGGCAAGTTCAAGTCGCGCGAAGATGTGGTCAATGGCTTGAACACGTTTCCCGAGACACTCAACATGCTGTTCGAGGGCAAAAACTTTGGCAAGCTGGTGTTAAGAGTGGCGGACGAGTAATGGCCCGAAACCGTTGGTGGACAACGATTTCCACTCATCACTGAAAATGAAAAAGGCCGCATTTCGCGGCCTTTTTATTCAACACGACACGCCTCAGGTTCCGAGGAATGCCCCCACGGCAATGCCCAACGTATCCGCGTTCGCTTTCTTGCCCTCACCCAGCTTGGCTTTGGTGATGTGGATGCGCCCGCTTTGCGAGCTGACGACGATCTTGCCGCCGCCACACTCGACCACTTCACCGATCTTGCCCTTGACCGCGCCGAAAGTGACCACCTTTTCGAGGCTGGCTTCATAAACCCAGAGCTTGGCACCATTGAAGGTCGTCCACGCACCCGGTGCGGGTGAACACCCGCGAATCAGGTTGTAGACGATGGTCGAGTGATTCGCCCAGTTGATCTTCGACTCGGCGTCGCGGCACCAGCCTTCGTAGGTGGCCTGTGATTCGTCCTGCGCCGTTTCGGTGTGCTTGCCGGCCATCACGAGGTCGGCGGCTTCAATCATCGCGTCAACGCCCATCGGGAACAGGCGGTCGAAGTAGATTGAACCGAGCGTGTCA
>JAYVUH010000303.1:0-3657 GCA_043788115.1 Burkholderiales bacterium | reverse complement strand
GCGATGGCCGAACGCGTCGCCTCGTTGTCGCCGAAGTCGGTGTCGTTCTGCAAATCGCTCATCCACAATGCGCGTAATGGCGTGCCGCGTAGTGCCGGCCTGGCGCTTGAACGCGAACGCTTTATGGATCTGTTCACGTTCGAAGACCAACAGGAAGGCGTCACTGCGTTTCTGGAAAAGCGTAAAGCGGTGTGGAAGAACGGCTGATCGGGAACTTCTAAAGACATCATCCCCGTTCGTGGTGAGCCCGTCGAACCACATCCTGGCTAGATGGAATCAACACCTTGCGTTAATGCCCTTCGACAGCGCTCAGAGCCTGTCCCGTACTCGATACGGGGGCGAACGGAAATTATTGGAAGCCAAATTACCAAACCCTAGCATCGACGGCTATTTTCAGGCAAAAATGTCTGAAAACGCCCGCCAATAAACGACATTCATCTTATATGACTTCATTCTGCGACGACGGGATTCTTGTCGAGATCCGCAATCATGTTGCCTATCTGACGCTAAACCGCCCCCAAGCGCTCAATGCGCTATCGCTCGACATGCTGCATGCGATGCGTGCGCTCTTCGATCAGTGGGCGGTTGATCCGAACATCTATGCGGTGATCTCGCGCGGGGCCGGCGACAAGGCCTACTGTGCTGGTGGCGATGTGCGTGGGCTATACAACAGCATCACCGAGCTTGGCCCGCGCGTGCATGAGGATTTCTTTATCACCGAGTACACGCTCAACTACCAGATGCACCGCTTTCTGAAATCGACCGGCAAGCCGTATCTGGCAATGATCGACGGCATTGTCATGGGCGGTGGCATGGGTATTTCGCAAGGCGCGACGTTCCGCATCGCCGGGGAACGCACTAAGATGGCGATGCCCGAAACCAAGATCGGACTGTTCCCGGATGTCGGTGGCACGTACTTTCTGTCGCGCGCAACCGGTGCCAGCGGCCTCTATCTCGGCCTCACCTCGAACGTCATCAATGGCGCCGACGCGATCTACGCTGGACTCGCCGACGCCTACATGTCGCGCGAGGCACAAGTACAGTTGATCGATGGCTTGGGCACGCTCGCTTGGTCGGCCACGCCGTTGGCCGATATTATCAAGCTGATCAACGATCTCAAAAATGAACCGCCCGCCTCGCCATTGGCGTCACATGAATCCGCCATCACGCGCCATTTCAGCGAAAAATCTAATGTCGCTGCGATCATTGCTTCGCTTGAAGCCGAAACAAACAGCGAGCAACGCGAATGGGCGGCCGGCATCGCGGCCGATCTGAAGAAGCGCTCCCCCACGTTCATGGAAGTCACCAAGCGTCAGATCGAGATGGGGCATAAACTGAGCGTTGCCGATTGTTTGCGACTTGAGCTTGGCATGATGACCCGCGCATTTGAACACCCTGACGTTATTGAGGGCATCCGTGCGTTGGCGATCGACAAAGATAACCAGCCGAAGTGGCAGCCCGCCAGCGTCGAGGCGGTGAATGTGGCGACGGTTAATTCATTTTTTGCGCCGCGCTGGTCGGCAGACGCACATCCACTGGCCAGTCTTGAACGACAATTGGGATAACCATGAAACTTGTTACGTATCAGATGCTCAACACCACCGTGCTGCGCACTGGCATCTGGATCTCGCGCGATGAAGTGATCGATATCGGTGCCGAGCTCTTCGCGTGCGGCAATGCTTCAGTGGCTGACAGCATGCTTGACATCATTGATGCCGGCCCGGCGCTGCTTGACGTGCTGCGTCAAATCGAGGCCGCGCCAAAAACGGAGCCCATCCTGCTCAATCGTGCGCTACTGAAGGCGCCGATTCCGCGTCCACGCAAAAATGTGTTTTGCGTCGGTTGGAATTACCTCGACCATTTCAACGAAGGCGCATCCGCGATGCAAGAAGCACGCGAGCTACCGCAGTGGCCGGTATTTTTTTCGAAAGCACCAACAGCAGTGACTGGCCCCTACGACGCGATTCCGTATGACGCGACTGTTTCGACCCAGCTGGATTGGGAAGTTGAATTGGGTGTGGTGATCGGCAAGACGGGAAAGAACATCACCGAAACCGACGCGATGCGCCATGTGTTCGGCTACACCATCATCAATGATGTGACGTGGCGCGATATCCAGCGGCGGCACGGTGGGCAATGGGATAAGGGCAAGTCGCTCGACGGCACGTGCCCGATGGGGCCGTGCATTGTAACGGCCGATGCGATTGATCCCGACAACCTCGATGTCGAGTGCCGCGTGTCAAACGTCGTCAAGCAACGCTCCAATACCAAGCATCTTTTTTTCAAGATCCCCCGATTGATTCATGACCTGTCTCTCGGCCAAACGCTGGAGCCGGGCGATATCATTTCGACGGGGACGCCCGAAGGCGTCGGCTTCGCGCGCAAACCGCCGGAATGGATGCAGCCCGGTGACTTGCTGGAGACCGAGATTGCGGGCATTGGTGTGATGCGAAATCCGATTGGAGACATGTGATGAAAAAACTTCTTGCGTGGGTATTGCTATTCCTCACCTCAGTCGCGTCGGTCGGTTGGGCCGCGCCGACCGGTCAGCATCCCTTCGCGTTGGTGATGATCGATGACGCCAGCGAATCGAAATATGGCGGCTTCCCTGTTGATCGGGCACTGGTGGCGCAGGCGGTCGACAAACTCGCAGCCGTCGGTGTGCATGCGGTTGTCCTTAAATTTTTCTACGATTTGCCGAGCAATAGCGCCAGCGACGCTGCGCTGGCAAGCGCAATCGGTAAAACTCGCGTGCTGTTGCAAGCGCGTGTCGATGACAACGAGGCTCGTCCCAATCGCCTCCCCGACCGTTTTGCGATGAACGTGCCTGTTGGCCCGGTTGCCATCTCGGGAAAGTCTGGATGGGTACCGCTGCCTTTGTTCAGCAATCGCGCACACAACATTGGACTGGTTGACGTTACATCCGCCGACCGGGTACCCGCGTATGAGCGGCTTGCCGACAAGAACTACCTTTCGTTGACGGCGGCGACGCTATCGGTCGCGTTGGGCGACGCACCGGTCGCGATCCAACCGGCTAAGCAGCTTCGTATCGGACAGAAGTCGGTTGCGTTGGACGAGAAGAGTCAGATCGTACTATCGCGCGGCGCGTTTGATGACGCGGACAACACACCCTACTTTTCGTTTGCGGATGTGGTCGACGGCAAGGCCTCACTGCAATCGCTGCGCGGCAAAGTAGTTGTGATCGGCTATCACGGCAGAAAGATACATACGGTCAGCACTCGCGCCGGTGCCGTGAAGGCACATCTGGCGTTTTGGCTGGCAATGCTCGACGCATGGGCGCAACTGCAATAGTGGACAACCAAAGTCCGCGCGAGTGCGTTGTTATCATTATCTGCATTCCGAACAGTGGAGAAATCACATGACGCATCAGACTTGCCTGCAGCATTCCGTAAATCGATCGTCCTGGCTGTTGTTGGTCATGCTGGCCTCGATCCATATCAGCGCCGCGCAAACGCCGCCGGGGCGGATCCTTCAGACAGTCAACATCGTCAATGTGGCTAGCAAACTCTGCGTTGCCGTTGCCGAAAACGCGCCGCGTGACGGCGTCAATGTCCAGCAGGAAAACTGTTCCGACGAGCGGGCGATATGGGATCTGATTGACTTGGGCGGTCGTGAAGTCGCCGCTTATAACCGCGC
>JAYVUH010000302.1:0-10275 GCA_043788115.1 Burkholderiales bacterium | reverse complement strand
CCGTTGGCTGGATACGCGCCGGTGCTCGGTGTGTTCGGTATCTCGTTGCTGTTGGCACTCAGCGCCGGGACCATGGTGTTGGCATCCGCCAAGCTCTCACGGCTAACCCCGCTGTTGCGCTTGCGACAGGTACTCGGCGTAACGGCGGCGGTGATCTGGATCGGCGGGCTGGTGCTGGGCGCATACGAGTGGTCGACGCCTTCCGGTAAGCCGATTCCGGTCTCGCTCGCTCAGGGTAACGTCCCGCAGAATCTGAAATGGCGGGCGGATCAAGCGGCAGCGTCGCTTGAAAATTATCTACAGTTGGTGGCGCAAAGCCGCGGCAAACTTATCGTGCTGCCGGAGACCGCGCTGCCGTTTATGTTGCAGGAGGTCCCGCCAAGCGTCAAGACGGCAATGGCTGACGACGTGCGCGCCAAGGGTGGCGATTTACTCATGGGCATCGCCTATCGTGGCGCTGGGGGCGCTGGTGGCGCTGGTGGCATCGTCGCAAACGCCGCCGAGACTGAATTTCGCTACTACAACGGCGCCGTCTCACTCGGAACGGCCGCGCCTCAGCAATACGCCAAACGGCATCTGGTTGCGTTCGGGGAGTTTGTGCCACCATTGTTTTCGTGGGTGTATCAATGGCTTCGAATACCCTTGAGTGGCTTTACGCCGGGTGACGATCAGCAACCGCTGATGTCATTGTCCGGCCATCAGGTCGCTGTCAATATTTGCTACGAAGATGCGTTTGGTGCCGAGATCGCGCGCCAACTGCCAGCAGCAGAATTGCTGGTAAATCTTTCTAACATGGCATGGTTTGGCACTTATCTGGCGGCTGACCAGCACGCCCAGTTTTCGCAGATGCGCGCCCTCGAGACGGCGCGATGGATGTTGCGCTCGACCAATACCGGCGTGACGGCGGCGATCAATGAAAAAGGCCGGATTGTTGCAGCACTCCCGCCGTTCACGCGCGGCGTTCTTGAGGTCAACGCGGTGCCGATGCAGGGCGCAACCTTGTACGTGCGTTGGCGTGACTGGCCGGTTTTTCTGCTTTTGGTGGCGGTGCTGGGCGCTAGCGCCATGTTGCACCACAGCGTGCACCGCCGCGCCGCAAACGATCACGCCGTCAAGACCACAATCTAGTTTTGCCGCGTCAGGGCGAAACCCTTAAAATTGACACTTATGTAGTTTCCCTAGCGCATCTATCCTAACTACCGAGTGTGACCGCACATGTCCGGCCCAACCTTTCAAGAAGTCATCCTGCGTCTCCAACACTACTGGAACGCAAACGGTTGCGCGCTATTGCAGCCCTATGACATGGAAGTCGGTGCGGGCACCTCCCATACAGCGACTTTCCTGCGCGCCTTGGGGCCGGAACCGTGGCGGGCCGGCTACGTACAGCCATCGCGTCGACCCAAGGACGGGCGCTATGGTGAGAACCCCAATCGACTCCAGCACTATTATCAGTACCAAGTGGTGCTGAAGCCCTCGCCGCCAAATATTCTCGATTTGTATTTAGGCTCACTCACCGCACTCGGCCTCGACTTGCAAAAAAATGACGTGCGCTTTGTCGAGGACGATTGGGAAAACCCGACGCTGGGTGCTTGGGGGCTTGGTTGGGAGGTGTGGCTGAACGGCATGGAAGTCACACAGTTCACCTACTTTCAGCAAGTCGGGGGCATTGAGTGCAAGCCCATCACCGGCGAGATTACCTACGGGCTCGAGCGTCTAGCGATGTATTTGCAGAATGTCGAGAATGTCTACGATCTCGTTTGGACGACGTGGGAGGAACATGGTGTAACAAAGACCTTAAAGTACGGGGACGTGTTCCACCAAAATGAAGTCGAGCAATCGACCTACAACTTTGAGTATTCCAATGTGCCGGTGTTGCTGCAACACTTCGCTGACTACGAGGCCGATGCCAAACGACTCATGGAAGCGCAGCTCGCATTGCCGGCCTACGAACAAGTGTTGAAAGCGGCGCATACGTTCAACATGCTCGACGCCCACGGTGCGATTTCGGTGACCGAGCGTGCCGCGTACATTGGCCGCATCCGCAATCTGGCGCGCAGCGTCGCACATAGTTATTACGAGTCGCGTGAACGTCTTGGCTTTCCCATGGCCAGCGCCGAAGCGGTTGAAAAATTCGTCGCAAAGAAAGCGGCATCGTGAGTACCGCACCGCTGTTGGTTGAACTGTTCACCGAGGAGTTGCCGCCCAAGGCGCTCAAGAAGCTGGGCGAGGCGTTTGCCTCAGGCATTCATGCGGGCCTTGTCGCGCGAGGTTTAGTGAGCGCCGACGCCCATCGGCAAGTTTTTGCCACGCCGCGGCGGCTTGCGACATGTATCGCTGACGTCAGTGCGCGCGGCGTTGATCGGGCCGAATCGAAAAAACTCATGCCGGCAAAAGTTGCCTTTGATGGCAGCGGAAACGCAACACCGGCGCTGGAGAAGCGGCTGCAAAAAGAAGGGGCAACGTCTGGGCAGGTAGTCAGGAAGCTGGAAGGCAATGAAGAGCTTGTCTTCTTGGAAATGGTCGTCAAGGGCCTCTCGCTCACCGACGCGCTGCAGGCGACGGTGCTGGAAACAATCGGCAAGCTGCCAATTCCAAAGGTTATGACCTATCAGCTGGCTAACGGGCTCGATTCAGTGCAGTTTGTGCGCCCCGCCCACGGTTTGGTCGCGCTGCACGGGCAGAACGTCGTGCCTGTTGCAGCGCTGGGGCTTACCGCGGGGTCGGTCACCCATGGTCATCGTTTCCAAGGCGCGCAGGACATTCTTCTCGCTAGTGCAGATGAGTACGAAACGCGCCTTGAGAAAGACGGTGGTGTCATCGCGTCGTTTGACAAACGCCGCCACGAAATTGAGCGGCTGTTGATCGCGCACGCCGAGCAATGTGGCGATACGTTGGGTGAGCGTGACCAGTATGTTGATCTGCTCGATGAAGTGACGGGGCTGGTTGAACTGCCGACGGTCTATGTCGGCAAATTCGAGCAGGAGTTTCTCGAGGTTCCGGCCGAATGCCTGACGCTGACCATGAAGCTTAACCAGAAATATTTTGCCCTGTTCCATTCGGAGGGTGGCTTGTCGTCGCGGTTTTTGATTGTGTCGAATATGCGCCTCGACGACGCGCGTAATATCGTCGAGGGCAATCAACGTGTCGTGCGTCCGCGCTTGTCGGATGCAAGATTCTTTTTTGAGACCGACAAGAAAACGACGTTGGCGGATCGTGTCGCCGGACTGTCGAAGGTGGTTTACCACAACAAGCTTGGATCGCAGGGTGAGCGGATGGCCCGTGTGCAGGCTTTGGCCGGTGAGATCGCCACGTTGGTGGGTGCCAACCGCACCGAGGCCGAACGTGCGGCATTTCTCGCCAAAGCCGATCTGATGACAGACATGGTCGGGGAGTTTCCTGAACTGCAAGGGGTGATGGGTCGTTACTACGCGCTGCATGACGGGGAGGCTCCGGCCGTCGCGAACGCGATCGCGGACCACTATCGTCCGCGCTTTGCCGGCGATACTTTGCCAGTCCATCCGGTCTCGATTGCAGTCGCGCTCGCGGACAAGCTCGAAACGCTGGCCGGATTGTTCAGCGTGGGTCAGGAGCCCACCGGCGACAAGGATCCGTTTGCGCTGCGGCGCCACGCGTTGGGCGTGCTACGTATGCTCATCGAGCACGACTTGCCCTTGACGGTGGCCGGCGTGGTGGAATTGGCGTTCAAGCCGTTTGCCGCCACCCCGCAAGACGTGCGCGATCGGCTGGTCAATTACATCTTCGATCGACTAGTGAGCTATTTGAAAGATCTCGGCTATTCGGCGTTGGAAGTCGATGCGGTGGTCTCGGTGCGGCCACGCTGGGGCGAATTCCCGGCGCGACTCGGCGCGGTCCGTGCGTTCTCGCAGCTGCCTGAGTCGCAGGCGCTAGCCGCGGCCAACAAGCGCATTGGCAATATCCTCAAGAAGTCCGATGCCGTGCCGGATATGTTCGCTATATCCGCGCTGGTTGACGACGCTGAGCAAGCGCTGGCCACCGCAATGGCGACGGTGTTTCCGATCGCCAAACAGGCCTTCGTCGCAGGACAGTACGAGGCGTCATTGAAATCACTCGCGAGTCTGCGAGTGCCGGTCGACACCTTCTTCGAAAAGGTGATGGTCAACGCAGAAGACCCAGCGGTTCGCGCCAATCGTCTCGGATTGCTGGCAACGCTGCACCGCGAGATGAATCGTGTTGCCGATCTTTCGAAGCTCGCGAGCTGACCGATGCCAAATTCAATGACGACCACGCCGAAACTCATCATCCTTGATCGTGATGGCGTCATCAACGTTGACAGCGCGCAGTTCATCAAATCTCCTGCTGAATGGAAGCCGATTCCGGGGTCGATTGAAGCCGTCGCACGTCTGAATCAGGCCGGTTATCGGGTGGTGGTGGCGACCAACCAATCGGGCATCGGGCGCGGACTGTTCGACATGGGGACACTTGCCGCGATCAACGATAAAATGGTCGAGATGGTGTTTCGGCAGGGCGGCCGGATTGATGCGATTTTTTTCTGCCCGCATACGGCGGACGAAAAATGCCATTGTCGGAAGCCGGACACCGGCATGTTCGAGGATATCGCCGCGCGTTTCAGGGTTGGACTCGAGGGTGTGCCGACGATTGGTGATTCACTGCGCGATCTCGAAGCGGGTGTCAAGGTGGGTTGCTTGCCGATCTTGGTGTTGACCGGCAAAGGCAAGAAGACTAATGACGCCGGCGGGTTGCCCAAGGGCACCCGCGTATTCGCTGATCTCGCTGACGCAGTCCGCCAGTTGGTCTCAGAACCGCCCGCTAACCGAGCCATATGATCTATCTTCGTTCAACTGCGTTTGTGCTGCTAGCAACGCTGACGACGATCTTCTACGGTCTCTTTACGGTACCCTTCGCTATATTTCGACATGACGTCGGCTACGAGTGCGCTCGCTCGTGGGGCTGGCGCATTCTTTGGCTTGCAAAGTATGTGTGCGGCATCGACTATCAGGTGCGTGGGATGGAGAATCTGCCCAACCGCCCTTTGGTGGTGATGTCAAAACACCAGTCGGCGTGGGAAACCGTCGGCATGCTTTGCCACCTTCCGCGCGCGGTGTGGATTATCAAGAAAGAGCTCGTCTGGGTGCCGATTGTCGGCTGGGTGTTGGGCGGCCTCAAGTCGATTGCGATTGACCGCAAGAGCGGTCGCAGTGCGCGCGATCAAATATTAGAGCAGGGACGCGACCGACTGGAACGCGGCTATTGGGTGATGATTTTTCCCGAAGGTACGCGCGTCGCGCCGGGTGAGCGTGGCCGCTATGGCTTAGGCGGCTCGCTCCTGGCGACCGGTGCTGGCGTCGACATATTGCCCATCGCACACAACGCGGGCGAGTGCTGGCGGCGCAATGCGTTCCTCAAGTATCCAGGCAAGGTCACCATGTCGATCGGTGCGCCTATCTTGACAGCCGGCAAGACCTCAGCCGAAGTCGGGCGCGACGTTGAAGAGTGGATCGAAGCGGAAATGCTGCGCCTGCCATCGACCGGCGCTGCCAATAATGCCTACTCCAAGCGGGCGGCGGAGAGTTAGGCATGGCGAACTTTGACTTGTTCGATCAACTCGCTCAACTGCTAACGCCAGCATCATCTACATCATCAAAAGAGCGGCCGAAGTCCGCCACACCACGCGCTGCGAAAGAGGAGAGCGAGCATACCGTCGCGCTCGACGGCCATCGGGTCGATTACAAACTGGTGCGTAGACGCGGACGTCGTGGCGTCGGGCTGAAGGTGGACGGCTCCGGGCTGACGGTAGCCGCATCCCTGACGACGCCCATCTCCGCGATTGAAGGCATGATCGGTCAGCACGCCAACTGGGTGACCAAGAAACTCGGCGAGTGGGCGCACCGACGCGTGGCGCCACAACGCTGGGAGACCGGTGCGACAGTTTCGTTTCTCGGTGAACCACTGACGCTAATGGTCGATGGCGGATATGGTGGCAAATTGGGCCGCGCGTCGGTCGAGCGCGCGCTGTCGCACCTGTTCGTCAAAGTGAAACTGGATGAACCCGCCGCGATCGAAAAAGCGGTGGTGAACTGGATGAAGAAGGAGGCGCTGACCTTGCTGGCGCAGCGCGCATTCATGTTCGCCAGGCTGCATCAACTCGTCCCGCCGCGCGTGTTTCTATCAAGCGCCAATGGCCGTTGGGGTAGCTGTAACTCCCGTCGCGAAGTGCGCTTTTCGTGGCGCCTCATCAAAGCGCGTCCTGCGCTGATCGACTACGTGGTCTGCCATGAACTCGCGCACCTGCGGCACATGAATCATTCCGCAGCGTTTTGGGGCGAAGTGCGCCGCATGTGTCCTGACTTTGAGACGCTCAAAAAAGAGCTCGATCACAACGACCACCACTTCCGGGCGTTTTAGAAAGTCCTTATTCGACGGGCGTTTCCGGGCAAAAATGCCTGTAACTGCCCGCCGTTATTGGACTTTATAGTCCGAAAGTCGCACAAACTCCGCGACGCTCAGCGTCTCTGCCCGCCGTTTCGGGTCGATTCCGCACGCCTCAATTTGTGCGGCGGCGAGAAATGGCTTGAGCGTATTGCCCAGCGTTTTCCGACGTTGTCCAAACCCCGCCATCACCATCGCCGTGAAACGCGTCTCATCGCGGGCGAGGAGCCGATCGCCACCGAGCGGCGTCATGCGAACGATGGCGGACTCAACCTTGGGTGGTGGCGTGAACGCGCCGGGGGGAACGACGAACAGTCGGGTCATCGCGAAGCGATACTGCAGCATCACCGAAAGCCTGCCGTAGTCGGCGGTGTCGGGCGCGGCGACCATGCGATCAACCACCTCCTTCTGCAACATGAAGGTGCCGTCGATCAAATGTTTGGCGTACGTTTCAAGGTGAAACAGGAATGGTGTGGAGATGTTGTACGGCAGGTTCCCCACGCAACGAAAGCGCCCGCCAAGCGCGCCAAAGTCAAAGGCCAACACGTCTTGCTCGTGCAGCGTGAGCCGATCAGCCGGGAATCGCAGGCGAAGCGCGGCGGCGAGGTCGCGATCAATCTCAACCGCGTGGAGACGGTCGAGCTTGTCGAGCAGCGGTGCCGTCAGCGCGCCGGGGCCCGGGCCAATCTCAATCATCACGTCGGCGCGTTTCACATCGATTGCACTAACGATGCGATCGATGTAGTGGCGATCCGTCAGGAAATGTTGTCCAAACTGTTTCTTCGCGCGTGGCAGCATTAGCTGCTCACTGTGCTTGCCGCACTCGACGTGTCGCAAGTTCAAGTGCGAGCTGCACCGCCGCGCGCATGCTGCCGACGTCAATCGCATCGCGCTTTCCGGCAAGGTCGAGCGCAGTGCCGTGATCCACCGAGGTGCGGATGATCGGCAAGCCGAGCGTGACGTTTACCCCGTGCCCGAAACTCGCGTGCTTCAACACCGGCAAGCCCTGGTCGTGATACATCGCGAGCACCGCATCCGCGCGCGCCAGGTGGTGCGGTGTGAAGAGCGTATCGGCGGGCAGCGGGCCCTCCAGCAACATGCCCTCGTGTTGCAGCGCGCGAATCACCGGTGCGATCACATCAATCTCCTCACGGCCCAGGTGGCCCGATTCACCCGCGTGCGGGTTCAAGCCCGCCACCAAGATGCGCGGCTTCGCAATGCCAAATTTTTCGCGAAGATCATTATTGAGAGTGTGCAATGTATCGATCAAGCGGTGGCGCGTAATCGCAGCAGGCACCGCAGAGAGCGGCATATGAATCGTGACGAGCGCTACCCGCAACACCGGCGCATCGCCACCAACCAACAACATCACCACAAACGGCGCCTTGGTTTTTTCCGCCAAATACTCGGTGTGGCCGGTGAACGGATAGCCTGAATCTGCGATGACGGATTTTTGCACCGGTGCCGTGACCATGCCCGCAAACTCACCCGAAAGACAGCCGGCGACCGCACGATCAAGCAGCGACAACACATAGCGCGCATTCGCAACGCTGAGCTCACCCGCAACTACGGGTGCCGGTGTCGAGTGATGTTCAATCTGAAGATTTGAAATATCGCAGCCGTGCAACGCCGCGCGTGCCGTGATGAGGTCGCGATCACCGAGGACGGTGATCGCATCTGCAAAGGGTTCGGCAGCGAGCAACGCGCAAAGATCGGGGCCAATGCCGGCCGGTTCACCCGCGGTGATGACGATCTTCACGTTTTTTCGCGCTCAACAGCGGTCGCTGAACGCATCGCCCACCGGCTACTTTTCTTCGGCGCGGTATTCGACAAAGGCGCGGTCGCGAATTTGTCGGAGCCAGTCGGTATATGCCTCTTCGGCCTTGCGTCCGCGGATCGCGTTGCGCGCCACAGCGCGCTTGCGTTCTTCTGATAGCCCCTCGCTGCGTCTCTCCTGAACCTGCAGGAGGTGCCAGCCGAACGGTGACTGAAATGGTTGCGACAGTTCATTGTCGCGCAGTTGGTTCATGGCGCGCTCAAATTCAGGCACGGTGTCGCCCGGTGACATCCAGCCTAAGTCACCACCCTTGCTTGAAGAAGGGTCATCCGAGTGCACTTTTGCAAGCTCGGCAAAATCAGCACCCGCAACGATGCGTTCACGCAACCGCTGCAAACGTGAACGCGCTTCGTCGTCGGTCAGACCATCCTTATTGCGAACGAGGATATGTCGGCCGCGCGTTTGCTGGATCAAGGGCGTCGCGTTCTTGCCGCGCTTGTCGAGCAATTTGACGATGTGAAAGCCGTTTGGTGAGCGCAGGATATCTGACGTCTCACCGGTTTTGAGCGTGTTGATTGCCTCGACGAAAATTGCCGGCAGTCGATTGGACTCACGCCATCCGAGGCTACCGCCCTGCAACGCGTCTGGCGCATCGGAGAACTGCGCGGAGATCTGCGCGAATTCGGCACCCTTGCGAAGTTCAGCCAGCGCCTGCATGGCGCGCTTGCGACGCGCGTCGATTTGCTGTGTGGTCGCCTGTTCAGGCACCAACACGAGGATGTGTGCCAACCGGTACTCCTGGTTGGTCGTTGCCTCGCGCGCCTCCAGTGCAATCTGCGTGTCAACTTCCGCCTCTGTGACGCCGATGTTGCCTTCGACTTCACGCTCGCGCAGTCGCGACATCGCAACCTGGTTGCGGATGTCCTCGCGAAATTTTTGCCAAGTGATCCCGTCCGCCTCGAGGAGACGGCGAAACTCCGTCATCGAGACGCTGTTCTCATCCGCAATACGCTGCAAGGTTTTGTCGAGCGTGGCGTCATCAATACGAATACCGGATTCCTTCGCTTCCTGTACCTGGATCAAGTCGTTGATCATGCGCTCGATCAGTTGCTTTTGGAGGGCATCCTGTGGCGGTAGAGCGGTGCCTTGCTTTTGTAGATTTTTGGTGACCATCGTCATCTGGTCATTCAATTCAACCTGCGTGATGACCTCGTTGTTGACGACCGCCACGATGCGATCGAGTTGCACGACGCCGCTCGGCCGAGCCGTTGGCGTGAGGCGCGTATCCAGACGTGGCTGCGCGCCGCTGATCGGGGTGGCGTTTGGTGCGGTGGGTGCGGTGGGCAGGATGGGTGACTGGGCGTGCAAGGACCACGCCAACAAGGCCCCGACCAGTCCGATCATTCTCGTCGATGGCGTTGTGTTCTGAAAAATTGAAAGCGGTACAAACTTCATGGGGACATCCATCGAAAAAACGTAAAGCGGCCGAAGACGCAAGGGAGACAGAGCGGTGGTCGGCAGCGTTAGCGATCGTCAGACCGCTGATAGCCGGCGATGTTCTGCTTGATGGTTTCGAATGGGTTGATACCCAGTTTCGACAGGCCTTTCAACTCGAGTTGCAGCTGAATTGAATTCGAATACTGATTCGTCGCCGTCGTGAAACGATGCGCTACCAGACGGAATTCCCAGCAGCCCTGATTATACTCGACGCCAAACAGCCCTTCTAACAGGCGGCCGTCACGCAGCGAGTGATTTGCCCGCGTCAGCAAGGTCCATCCGGGGGCGGCACGCCCGAACGGCCATTGGCTTGAAATATCAATCTGCTTCAAGTCATCCCGCTTGAACCGGTAGGAAAAATTGACCAGCTTGCCACCCTCGGCGGTGTAGCGGGCGCCGATGTTGGACTTTTGAAATTGCGACGTGGAGTGAGAGTACTGAAAGCTCGATTCGAGCGACCAAGCGTCGGAAACTTGCCCGCTCGCCGCCAACAGCAGGTCGGACCGGCTTGGTGCTGTTGTCGATGCGCCCGATGACGTACCGGACGTTGTTGAACTTAGGGCGGTGCCGGA
>JAYVUH010000301.1:0-6212 GCA_043788115.1 Burkholderiales bacterium | reverse complement strand
ATCAGATGCTGCAGCGATGTCTTCCGCGCGGAGCACCGCCAGCGGACTCTCAATCATCACCATGATTGGTAGATGCGAACCACCCGCCGCATCCAGTGCCGACAGCGCGTCCAGTACATTCTGACGCGATTCGATATTTGGAAACAGCACCGCATCGACACCAATCTTGGCGATCGCCTTGACGTCGTCTTGGCCCCAAGGCGTGTCGAGATCGTTCACCCGCACGATCAATTCGCGCCTGCCATAGCCGCCTGCAAGGATCGCCTCAACCACCTGGTTGCGCGACAGTTCCTTGTTTTCCACCAGTACTGAGTCACCCAAATCGAAAATCACCGAGTCGACTCTCAGGCTGCGCGCTTTGTTCAGGAACCGCGTAAAGCAGCCGGGCACGTAAAGCATGGAACGGCGGGGACGAAGAAATGGGGTCATGGCAGTCGAGGTGTCTTGGGGGGGGAGAAGATGAATGCGTTTATTGCTGTGCAGCAATTGTACTTCCGGCAACAGAAAAGTCAATCAGACTTATATCTTATATAAGACATATCGGGCGCTCGGATGATATTATTTGTCGATGGAAACTTCCAAAAACAACGCTTGGACCGTGACGACGGTGCCGCCGCGGCCGGCGGCGCCGAGCTTTCAACCGCTGTATGAGCAGATCAAGTCTCTCATCACCCATAGTTTGGTCGCGGGAGAATGGAAGCCGGGTGAGGCGATACCGTCAGAGTTTGAGCTGGCCAGCCGCTTTGGCGTCAGCCAAGGCACCGTGCGGAAGGCGATTGACGCGCTGGCCGCCGAGTTTATTTTGGTGCGGCGCCAGGGCAAGGGTACTTTTGTCGCGACGCACACCGCGCCAACCCATCAGTATCGTTTTTTGCGCGTGCGCGCAGACGACGAGGGATTGGACAGCGCCAAACACCATCCCAGAACAACTTTCCTTGGTTTGAACAAGGTTAAGGCGGATGCATTTACCGCGGCGAAGCTGGGCATTCGATTGCACCAGACCGTAGTGGTGGTGTCGCGGGTACTTGTGTTTGCGGGGCGTCCGCTGATTCTGGACGAAATCTTCCTTGCGCAGGCCAATTTCCCTAGGCTGACTATGCAGCAGCTCGAAGCATCTCATGGCTCGATTTACAGTTTTCTGGAGACGGCGTACGGGATACGGATGGTAAGGGCGAATGAGCGGATCAAGGCGGTCGGTGCCAGTCGAGTTGCCGCGAAGCAACTTATGGTTGAGGTTGGTACACCACTGCTGAGCGTCGATCGTGTTGCGTATACCTATGGCGACAAACCTGTCGAGTGGCGACGCGGTTTGTGTCTGACCGACGGCTATTCGTATTTCAACGAATTGGCTTGAGCGCTCAAGGCGGGATGCGGCGCTGAATTGTCTCGGTCAGCCAATCGTTCAGACTCTGGCCGGCGGCTTGCGCGGCAATCAGTGACGCGGCGTGCGTTTGGACGGGTAGGCGCAGTAGCACACGACCGCCAGCTTGCCGCTGCGCTTTGATGCCCGCTTCCCGGCAAACGGCCAGATAGTGATCGATCGCGAACTCGAAGTCCCCGCGTAACTCATCTACACTGGCACCGTGAAAGGAGATGTTCTCCGCCATGCCCAGAACATTCCCCGAAAACACGCGGTCAGACTCGTCGTAATCGATTCGGGCGAGATAGCCTTTGTAATGCATGACGTTTTTCATGGTGGAGTACCGGAGTGAGTCGGGAAGTCATTCAAGACACTTAAGACGCGTGAACCTCGCAACCGACATCTGTTGATATCAAAAAATGATATCACACTTTATTTTTAGCGTTGCATTTCAGCCGTGATTAGGTTGGCAACGGGATGCTTGCAAAATATCTATTGAAAATCAAACGCTTGCGGGGGAACGCATGCCATGATGACGTCAAAGGCAAGGGAAATGCACAAAAGTACCGCCTACTCCACGCTATCGCCATTTCAGATGTTGTGGGTAGAATCGCTATGAATACAGATCCCACCGCTGGCGTTGGGAGCAGACGGCGGCGACGCTTGGTATTGGGCATGTTTTCTGAATGTTCCGCTGTTGCTCCTTCGATGTTGAATCAATCAAGGTATTAATATGGCTTCTCGACCGGTCGCTCCGTCTGGCCTCTCACCCAAGGCCCGCCCAAAGTACTACGACCTCAATCTGCTGAATTTGCCGATGCCGGGACTCGTTTCAATTTTTCATCGCATCACCGGCGTGGCGATGTTCCTGTTTCTCATCCCGCTGACGTTGATCATCCTGCAGACCACACTACAGTCGGAGGCCGGCTTTGCGGTGTGGAAGGGCTATTTCAATAATCTCGTCGTCAAGTGCATTCTGATCGGCTTCGTCTGGGCGTTCATGCACCACTTGTTTGCCGGCATCCGCTACTTGCTACTGGACCTGCATATCGGCATCAACAAAGCGCCGGCGCAGGTCTCGGCCAAAGTCGTGCTGGTCGCGGGATTGGTCGCCACTGCGATCTTCACCGCACGAATCTGGTAAGGGCTGACGATGATGAACAAGCAACCAGTGGGCGCGCACTACGGCTGGAAAGACTGGATGATCCAGCGCGTTACGGCCTTAGTGATGGTGGCCTTTAGTGTCGTGATACTCGGCTTCTTTCTGGTCCATGGCAGCGTGTCGCACGGTGAGTGGAAGCAGCTATTCCAAAACCAATGGGTTCGAATCCTCGCGTTGTTGTTCTTCCTCGCAACGTTCTATCACGCATGGATTGGTGTTCGTGACGTGCTGATGGATTACATCAAGCCGCTTTGGCTTCGGCTGTCTTTGCAAGTGCTGGTGTGTTTGTTCCTGATCGTATGTTCGATCTGGACGGTGTCTATTTTGTGGGGCAACTAGAACATGGCTTCATCCTCTTCCATGCCGGTCCGTAAGTTCGACGCTGTTGTTGTCGGTGCTGGCGGTTCCGGACTTCGTGCAGCGTTGCAACTATCAACCGCCGGCCTTAAGGTCGCCGTGCTCTCCAAAGTATTCCCGACC
Organism: Burkholderiales bacterium; assembly: GCA_043788115.1. GTDB lineage: Bacteria > Pseudomonadota > Gammaproteobacteria > Burkholderiales > Usitatibacteraceae > UKL13-2. The sequence continues at coordinate 3,210 of JAYVUH010000301.1, read as the reverse complement.
CGCTCGCACACCGTCGCGGCACAGGGCGGCGTCGGTGCGTCACTCGGCAACATGGGCGAGGACAATTGGCACTGGCATATGTATGACACGGTGAAGGGATCCGATTGGCTCGGTGATCAGGACGCCATCGAATTCATGTGCAAAGCCGCGCCCGAGGCGGTCATTGAACTCGAACACTTCGGCATGCCGTTTGACCGCAACGATAACGGGACAATCTATCAGCGACCATTCGGCGGTCATTCGCAGAATTTTGGTGAAAAGCCGGTACAACGTTCCTGTTGTGCAGCCGATCGAACTGGTCACGCCATGTTGCACACGCTGTATCAGCGAAATGTATTCGCCAACACCCAGTTTTTTGTTGAGTGGATGGCGCTCGATCTGATTCGCGACGCGGCGGGCGACGTGGTGGGCGTGACAGCGCTGGAAATGGAGACCGGCGAGACGATGATCTTTCACGCCAAGGCGACGCTGTTTGCCACTGGCGGCGCGGGCCGGATCTACGCGTCATCGACGAACGCATTCATCAATACCGGCGACGGTCTTGGCATGGCGGCGCGTGCCGGCATTCCACTTGAAGATATGGAGTTCTGGCAGTTCCACCCAACTGGTGTTGCCGGTGCCGGCGTGTTGATTACCGAGGGTGTTCGCGGCGAGGGCGGAATACTGCTCAATAAGGACGGTGAGCGCTTTATGGAACGTTATGCGCCGACCATGAAGGACCTCGCTTCACGCGATGTTGTGTCGCGCGCGATGGCGACCGAGATCAAGGAAGGCCGCGGGGCGGGCCCGAACAAGGACTACATTCTGCTGAAGCTCGACCACCTCGGACCTGACGTGATCAACAAGAGGTTGCCTGGCATCCGCGAGATTGCGCTCAAATTTGGCAACGTCGATTGCACTAAGGAGCCGATCCCCGTGGTGCCGACGTGTCACTACCAGATGGGCGGCATCCCAACCAATTATTTGGCGGAAGTCGTCGTACCCAAAGATGGCAATCCGAACGCGGTGGTGCCGGGCTTTTATGCGGCGGGCGAGTGCGGCTGTGCATCCATCCACGGCGCAAACCGGTTGGGAACCAATTCGCTGACTGACTTGCTGGTGATGGGAAAGTCGGCCGGCGACTCGATGATCAAGTTCATTCGTGAGAACAATATCCACAGGCCGCTGCCTGAGAATGCGGGCGCAGTCTCAATGGCCAGACTGGCGCGCCTCGATAACCAGACCAACGGCGAGTCCGTACATGAAGTGGGTGACGCGATGCGGCAGACCATGCAAGCGCATTGCGGTGTATTTCGTTTCCCTGACATGTTGGTGTCGGGGGTTGAAAAGATGAAGGCAGTCGCCGAGCGCGCCAAGCGTCTTGAGATCAAGGACAAGTCAAAGGTGTTCAACACCGCGCGCATCGAGGCGCTTGAGTTAGAGAACTTGATTGAAGTCGCGGTTTCGACGATGGTCTCGGCAGAGGCCCGCAAGGAAACACGCGGCGCACACGATCGCGCCGACTTTCACGATCGGCCTGGCTTTACCGCTGGACGCGATGATGCAAACTGGTTGAAACATACGCTCTGGTACAAGGACGGCGATAGGCTCGATTACAAGCCGGTCAACCTCACGCCGTTGACGGTCGAATCGATCGCGCCCAAAGCGCGCACGTACTAACTCATTGCGGATACAGAAATGAAATTTCAGATTCTTCGCTACGATCCCGACGCCGACCAAAAACCGTACTTCAAACAGTACGACGTCGCGTTGGAACCGACTGACCGCATGCTTCTCGATGCGCTGATCCGCATCAAGTCCATCGATGACACGCTGGCGCTGCGGCGCTCGTGCCGGGAGGGCGTTTGCGGTTCGGACGCCATGAACATCAATGGCAAGAACGGTCTTGCCTGTGTGACCAAGATTTCCGAACTCAGGGAGCCGGTGGTGCTCAAGCCGTTGCCCGGCCTGCCGATTATTCGCGATCTGATTGTCGATATGACGCAGTTCTTCAAGCAGTACCACTCGATAACGCCGTTTGTGATCAACAACGACCCGCCGCCGGAAAAAGAGCGTCTGCAATCACCACAGGATCGTCTTGAACTTGACGGATTGTATGAATGTATCCTGTGCGCGTGTTGTTCGGCGTCGTGTCCTTCGTTTTGGTGGAACCCCGACAAGTTTGTCGGCCCTGCCGGTTTGTTGGCTGCCTACCGCTTCATCGCCGATACGCGCGACCAGGCGACCAACGCGCGATTGGACAATCTCGAAGATCCCTATCGTCTGTTTCGTTGCCACACAATCATGAATTGTGTCGATGTTTGCCCCAAAGGACTTAACCCTTCCCTGGCGATTGGCAAGATCAAGGAAATGATGGTCATGCGGGCGGTTTGATGAACGACGAAGTTGTCTATGAAGCGGTGCAGCAGGCGGTCGTCAAGGACGACCGGACGCTGGACCGGATTCGCTGGCGTGCACGACGTGGTTTGCTGGAAAACGATTTGTTGTTGAAACGTTTTCTGGAAAAGGAGTTGGAAGGGTTGTTGCCTAAAGAACTGCAGACGCTTGATGCACTGCTGTTGTTGAGCGACAACGATTTGCTGGATTTGCTGATGGGGCGCATGGTTGGTGCAGATGCCGCGACGACCATGCTGGTAGCGCGAATTCAAGATGTTTAGCGCCGATTCAAGTTTTACGGGACGGCTATATAGAGAGGACCAAGAACAATGAATGCGAACGGCAAGGCAACCCTGACGTTGCAAAACGGAACCACCATTGATCTGCCGGTGTTCGGCGGTTCACACGGGCCGGATGTCATCGACATCCGCAAGCTTTACGCACAAACGGGTATGTTCACCTACGACCCGGGTTTTATGTCCACCGCGTCGTGCAATTCGACGATTACGTTTATCGATGGTGATAAAGGTGAGCTCCTCTATCGTGGCTATCCGATTGAACAACTCGCCACCAAATGTGATTTTCTGCAAGTCTGCCATCTGCTGCTTTACGGCGAATTGCCTGATGTGGCGCAACGTAAGGACTTCGTCAGCCGCGTTAGCAACCATACGATGGTGCACGAGCAAATGCAGTTTTTTCTGCGCGGATTCCGTCGCGATGCGCATCCTATGTCGGTTATGACGGGTTTGATGGGCGGCATGTCTGCGTTCTACCCTGACTCGATCAACTTGCACGACAAACAACAGCGCGAGATTTCGGCGATTCGCTTGATCG
>JAYVUH010000300.1:0-4356 GCA_043788115.1 Burkholderiales bacterium | reverse complement strand
ATGCATCGAGACTCTGCGTTTTAGCGATATTTGCACAAAAATGAATTGATTTGTTTCCCACAAATATCGAGCGTAACGACTTTGATTCAACATCGAAGTGATCAATCGGTAATGCGTCCACCGTGTCGCCATCACAATCCTGAAGAACGACGGCTGCGTACTTGCCTCGTTGTCTCGACATTTGTTGGATTGGGCTTCTTCATGTTCGCACGCCGCCACTTTGCAGGCGGCACGCCATACTCGCGACTGAAGGCCCTGCTAAATGCCGTGTCCGTTTGGTAACCCACTTCTTCGGCAATCTGGATTAGCGGTGCATTGCTGGCCGACAGCAGATTGGCCGCAATGAGCATACGCCACTGCGTCAAGTACTGCATTGGTGCGATGCCGACGATTAGCTGAAATTTTTCAGCCAGCACAGAGCGCGATGCCCCAACTCCCTTGGCCAAATCTTCTAAGGTCCAAGCGCGGGCAGGCTGTTTGTGCAAGGCACCCAACGCCGCGCCCACAATGCGGTCACCGACCCCTGCAAGCCACCCTGTCGCGCCTGGCGTTTGTTGGTTCATGTGAATACGAAGCACCTCAATGAATAGCACCTCGGACAATTTAGCCAACACGCCCATTCCACCCGGACGGGGCGATCTTGCTTCGCTCAGTGCATATTGCAGAGAGGCCTCCAACCATGCGCCGGCACTCGAGCCACGCACACTTACTTTCAAAAGCGGTGGAAGTCCCGCGAGAAGCATCCGGGCAAGCCTTGCATCGCACGCCAGATACCCACACACAAGTCGGGTCACCGCGCCACCTCCTCCGTATACCAACTTACGTGGGCGCCTTGACAGTACGACGTCCAGCTTCGCGCCCGTTGCAGCGGGAACGCCAGGTGCTGAAGTCATGCGATGCGCGTCGCCTTGTGGAAAGATCACCGCATCCCCGGCTACGAGATGCACTGGCGACTGCCCCGCCATCTCCACATAGCATTCCCCTTCGGTAATCATGTGAAATATCACCACCCGCTCGGCACCAGGCTCCAAAATCGGAGCTGCATAGTCGGCATGCGGTGACTGATAGCACCATGGCGACGTGAAACGACCGTTGATAAATATTGCGCCGATCAGTCGAACCACCCTCAGCGTTTCTGAAAGCGCATCCATTGCTAAGGCGCTATGACCACATGCAATTTGAACGGGGTGGCTGTAACAACAGCACACGGAACCGGAGAGCGGCTCAGGGAATTTTCAACCAATTTTTTAAGCATGGCCGGGGTTGATCCATTCGCCGCAATAGTCACCCGCAACTCAACATCAAACGGTCCCGCATAAACCGGCTGTTCGTTGCCCTGAGTCATCCCCAAGAGGCCTCTGGTGTCGGAACGACTGTCCACTTGAATATCCAAGGCAGTGAGTTCGACACCTTCACTTGCAGCCGCAATTACAACGGACGTTGCCGCACACGAAGCGACTCCAGCACGAAACAGCCAGCCTGGCGTGACCTGATCGCCGCTGCCACCAAGCTCCTTCGGCATATCGGTCGACACCTCCACGCCGTTACTGTTTCGAATCAGGCACCTCGTCCCGGCTTCCCAGCGCGCCAGTGCTGGCGTATCCGCGTGGATGCCCATCTCCGGGCGCCTTTGGAATACAGCCACAACGCGCCTGACCGCGTCGCCAACATTAGTAAGTGCCATGTTTATTCCCTGACTGATTTGCTATCCGACATTTTGCGGCTTCACAGCGTTGGCGGATAGTACCTTTATTGGGTCGGGGCCGCCCTGCGGACGATGGGGCACTAAATCCGGACAGAAAGGTAACTGCTCGTCGCAGTCACCCCCGAGTTCGGACGCGGAGTCAAGTCAACGCGACTTAAGGACAGGACAAGTCCGCGCCCGTTGAATCAGAGTGTATGCCTCACAACCTTAGGGGACTTTAAGATGCAAGCTTCAATTGATCTCAATGCACTCAAGAGCAAGCAGCAGTCGGCGTGGAGTAGCGGCGACTACGCTGTAATTGGCACCACGTTGCAAATCGTCGGAGAGTCGTTAGCTGAAGCCTGTGACCTCTGCTGGGACGAGCGCGTGCTGGATGTTGCGGCCGGCAACGGCAACGCCAGCCTGGCGGCAGCCAGACGCGGCGGCAAAGTCACTTCAACCGACTATGTGAGTGCATTGCTCGAGCGGGGTGCGGAGCGCGCCAGGGCCGAACACTTTGAAATCGACTTCCAGACGGCGGATGCCGAGAATCTTCCGTTCGCCGACGCCAGCTTTGATGTAGTTCTGTCGACCTTCGGCGTAATGTTCACACCAAACCAGACCAAGGCGGCTGCAGAGATGTTGCGTGTGTGCCGCGCAGGAGGTCGTATCGGATTGGCCAACTGGACCCCGGACGGCTTCATTGGTCAGGTATTTAAAATTTTAGGCAAGTACCTGCCGCCTCCAACGGGTGTGCAGCCGCCCTCGCGTTGGGGTGTTGCGTCGCACCTTGAGGCGCTGTTCGGCTCGCACGCTGCTGCCATCCAAGCAACGCCGATGATATTCAACTTTCGCTATCGCTCAGCGGCGCATTTCATTGACGTATTCCGCACTTGGTACGGGCCGGTCCACAAGGCATTTGCGGCACTATCACCCGAAAGCGCAGCCGCGCTGGAAGTGGACCTAACTACACTGCTAAACCGCATGAACCGCGCTGGTGACGGCGCATTGGTCGTTCCCAGTGAATACCTTGAAATCATCATCACACGGAAATGAACATAAAGACCGTCGTCCAAGACGCGCAGGCACCGCTGCGCGCCCTCTACAAAGAAACACCAGCGTTGGCGATGGTCACCGACCATGCACGCACCTGCGGCGCTGACCCCACAGATCCGTTTCACTCGACGGTGGAGCCGATGGACGGCTGCGGCGTTTTGGTGCCCGTCGGCGTGCACCGTGCCGTGGGCGGCCTCCATGACGCGCCTACTCCCGGCGATATGCTGTGTGCAGCGCTGGCGGCATGCCAAGACTCCGCACTGAGAATGGTGGCGAATCGTCTCGCCATTGAGATAGTCGCCCTCGAGGTTCGCGTTTCGGCCCAAGTTGACGTTCGGGGAACCTTGGGCATGGATGCCACCGTGCCGGTCGGCTTTCAGTCGATGATCTGTGATGTCGATCTAACCGTGAGAAAAGGAACACCTGAAAAATTACTGAGTAGTCTGCAGTTTGCAGCCCAACGATGTTGTGTGGTGCAGCAAACTCTGCAACACCCGCCGCTGGTCACAACTCGCTTTCGCGCCTTGCCGCCTGATGTGGAAAACACGGGGTTGAGTCCGGCAGACTAAGACACGACCTTTTCAGATTAAACGGACCCGGCTCGTGCTCTTCAAAACCCATCGCGCCCGGCCACTTTTGTCATAGCCCTTTTGTCATCCAGTCTTCAACCGCCCGACGACCTTGTAGTGACTGAGGATGACGCCGGACGGAAATGCTTGCGTGCTGACGAGTGCGAATGAACGTGCCGGTGTTCCCTCCGCAAAGAAGCGCTTCCCCGTGCCCAACAGGATTGGAGAAACGATCAGCAGGACTTCATCCGCAAGCCCATGTTCGAGCAGCGTCGAGGTCAGCGTGGAACTACCCGAGAGGATAAGGTCAGGGCCGTCCTGCGACTTGATACGGCGAACGCCCTCGACGATGTCCGGCCCAAGACTTTCACACGGGCCCCATTCAAGACTTTCCGGACGATGGGTCGCGACAAATTTTGTTGCCGCATTGAGGCGATCCGCCATCGGACTGCTCGGCGCCTTTGGCCAGAAGCCCGACCAAATATCGTACGTGCGCCGACCGAGCAACAGATCAAATCGCTCGCCGTAAGCGGCCAGTACAGCGTCTCTGCCCGCGGGCGTTCGATAGGGCGCGGTCCAGTCGGCGTACGGGAAACTATCGTCATCGGCTGAGTGCTGGATCACGCCGTCGAGCGAGATGTGTTCGGCGATCTTTATTTTTCTCATTTGATTCTCCGTTTGCTGCACAAAATTTCCGGATTTCGTCGCGATGCCCAAGGCCTGGACGACACAAAATCGCAGGGGTCAATTACTTCGAGCGTCGGCAAAACAATTGACTCCTTTTACCTCTCCCTTTACGTCTTCGCCCCACGCCCATTACCGACGCCTCATCGCTTAAAGCGAAAGCGGTGGACCTTCCACCATCTCAGTTACAGCACGTCCTCTCCGCTTGCGCGGTGAGGCGGTGAGGACTTCTCAGCACACGCCCCTTTGATTCTATCAACACCATGCTCAAAACCGACACGCTATGGAATCCAAAAAATCAGCGCAGCGACAGCCTGAAATCAAGACAGTTGCTGACCTCGATTGTTACTGAGGCTTGGATCC
>JAYVUH010000299.1:0-4685 GCA_043788115.1 Burkholderiales bacterium | reverse complement strand
GAATTGTGGATGGCGAAGTGCCGGAGATTCTCGCCAAGGCACAGGTCTTTTCCCTAGATATGGGTTCCCTGCTGGCCGGCACCAAGTACCGCGGCGATTTCGAACAGCGCCTCAAAGCCGTACTCAAGCAGCTTCGCGAAAATCCGAATGCGGTGTTGTTCATCGACGAAATCCACACGCTAATCGGTGCCGGATCGGCGTCGGGAGGCACGATGGATGCCTCCAATTTGCTCAAGCCCGCGCTCTCCTCGGGTGCGCTCAAGTGCATCGGTGCCACCACCTATCAGGAGTTCCGCGGCGTGTTCGAAAAGGACCACGCGCTGTCTCGCCGCTTCCAGAAGATTGACGTTAACGAGCCGTCGGTGTCCGAGACAATCGAGATTCTGAAAGGGTTGAAGTCCCGTTTCGAGACGCACCACAACGTCAAGTACACCTCGACCGCGCTGATCACGGCAGCCGAACTGGCCGCGAAATACATCAATGATCGACATCTGCCTGACAAGGCGATCGACGTCATCGACGAGGCCGGTGCCGCGCAACGTATTGCGCCGAAGTCCAAGCAAAAGAAAACCATCGGCAAGACCGAGATCGAAGAGATCATCGCAAAAATTGCGCGCATCCCTGCGCGCAACGTGTCGAGTGATGACCGCAGTGCCCTTAAAACACTCGATCGCGATTTGAAGTCGGTGGTATTTGGACAGGACAAGGCGATCGAGGCACTGGCCTCCGCCATCAAGATGGCGCGCTCCGGCCTTGGCAGCACGACCAAGCCGATCGGATCGTTCCTCTTCTCAGGTCCGACGGGCGTGGGCAAAACCGAGGTCGCGAAGCAACTCGCGTTCATTCTTGGGGTGGAGTTGATACGCTTCGACATGTCCGAATACATGGAACGACATGCTGTCTCCCGATTGATCGGTGCCCCCCCCGGCTATGTCGGTTTTGATCAGGGCGGTCTCATGACGGAGGCCGTTACCAAGCAGCCTTATTCGGTGCTGTTACTCGACGAAATCGAGAAGGCGCACCCAGACATCTTTAATGTGCTGCTGCAAGTGATGGATCATGGCACGCTGACCGACAACAACGGGCGCAAGGCAGACTTCCGCAACGTTGTCGTCATCATGACAACCAACGCGGGTGCGTCCGAGTTGTCGAAGACGGCAATTGGCTTTACGAATGACAAAAAAGCCGGTGATGAAATGGCGGAGATCAAACGTATGTTCACGCCGGAGTTCCGCAACCGGCTTGATGCAATGATCTCCTTTGCGCCGCTTGACGAGCAGATCATCATGCGTGTTGTCGACAAGTTCCTCATGCAGCTTGAAGCACAGCTGTCTGAGAAGAAAGTGGACGTCAGCTTCACCGACAGCTTGAAGAAGTATCTGGCCAAGAACGGGTTCGATCCGCTGATGGGTGCGCGTCCAATGTCGCGCCTCATTCAGGATACGATTCGCCGTGCCCTCGCCGACGAGCTATTGTTCGGTAAATTGGCGGCCGGTGGACGGGTGACCATCGACGTTGGGGCGGATGACAAAGTGGTGCTTGATATCAGTGAAGAAAAAGAGCCGTTGCCCGCAGAGTCCTGAGCCCGCACGCTCCCGCACAGCCTCCGCCAAACGCCCGACTTTTCGTCGGGCGTTTTCGTTTCAGCCCGTGATTGTCGAGGTTCGATTGATGTATTAATCATGCCTTTCGGTTCCTTTACGCGCTACACGCGAGTCGAGTAGAGTAGGACCTTGCAGTTTTGGCAACGCTCTACACTAGGCCCGCGTTACCGTGGCTGCCATCAAACAAGATCATAACGAGGAGACTCATGAAAACAACGATTGCATTTCTGAGTGCGCTAGCCGTGGTCGGCACCGCGCTCGCACAGACGCCTGTGGCACCCTCAGCGCCACCAACGCCGAGACCTGCCACCCCAGCTGCCGCCCCCCCCGCCGCCGCGCCCTCCCCCGTCATCGCGCCGGTAGCGCCTGCGTTCGCTGCATCGAATCTGACACCGCTTGGTGTACGTTCAATGTCTGCGACCTGCTCGGCTTGTCATGGCACCAACGGCAATTCGGTGGGCGGCGCGATCGTCGCGCTCGCTGGGATGAATAAGGAGTACTTCGTCACGCAGATGAAGCTATTCAAGGATGGTAAGCGCGAAGCGACGCTGATGCACCAGATTGCCAGGGGTTACAGCGATGCAGAAACCGCTGCCATGGCCGATTTTTTTGCCGCGCAGAAACGCTAAGGGAGCGGACATGACGATCAATCGTAGAAATTTCCTGAAGTCTTCCGCTGTCGTTGCGACAGCAACGGGTGTTGCTGGTATTGCAGGCTGCGCGACCATCGGCGGTGCGGGGCCGAAGGTGGTGATTGTCGGCGGCGGCTACGGTGGTGCCACGGCGGCCAAGTACATCAAGATGTGGGGCCCGCAGATCGACGTGACGCTGATTGAACGCAACACCGAGTTTGTTTCGTGCCCGATTTCCAATCTGGTGCTTGGTGGTTCACAGCAGATGAAGGACATCACCGTCTCCTATGACGCGCTGCAAAAGAAGTATGGCGTCAAGGTTGTTCGGGGCGAAGCCAGCGCCATCGACGTCGAAAAGAAAATGGTACGTCTGGCAAATGGTGATTCGCTGCCTTTCGACCGCGTCATTCTCTCGCCCGGCATCGACTTTATGTATGAAGCCTTGCCGGGATTGAACAATGCCGATGCACAAGCGCGCTTTTTCCACGCCTGGAAAGCTGGCCCCCAGACGGTTGCGCTACGTAAGCAGCTCGAGGCGATGCCCGACGGCGGCGTTTACGCGATCTCGATCCCGGAGGCGCCTTACCGTTGCCCGCCCGGACCCTACGAGCGCGCCTGTCAGGTAGCCTCTTACTTCAAACAGTTCAAGCCAAAATCGAAGGTCATCATTCTCGATGCCAACATGGACGTCACCTCCAAACCCGGCTTATTCAAGAAGGCGTGGGCGGATATGTATCCGGGCATGGTTGAGTACCGCAACCAGTCGCGCTTGCTTGATGTCGATACCAAGACATCCACCGCCAAACTCGAATTCGGCGATGTGAAAGCGGATGTGTTGAATGTGTTGCCACCAATGAAGGCGGGCAAGATTGCCGAACCGTTCATCACCGCGAACAAGCGCTGGTGTGAAATCAACTGGATCACCTACGAGGCGAAAAACGTGCCCGGTGTTCATTTGCTTGGCGATGCACTACAAATCGCCCCGGCAATGCCAAAATCGGCGCATATGGCCAATAACCATGGCAAGACCTGCGCCGCAGCCGTGGTCGCGCTGTTGACTGGCGAGCAACCCAATCAGAGCCCGACACTAAACAACACCTGCTACTCGTTCGTCTCGGCCGACCGTGTCGTGCATGTGGCGTCGATCCACAAATACGACGAGAAGGACAAAACGATGAAAACAGTGCCGGGTTCGGGCGGTGTGTCGTCTGCCGCCAACGAACTCGAAGCTCAGTACGCGATGACGTGGGCGAAGAACATCTGGGCGGATACGCTGGCTTGAGCGGTCTTACGTTAAGGCTCCGCCAAGAAGGCCCTCGGATTTTGAGCATGCCAAAGCGAGCCTATCGGTCGGTTGAAATTCGCAATGCCGAAACCGAGTTAGCACGCTGGACGCTTTGCTCACTACTGCCTTCCCCCTTTCCAAAAGGGGAAGGCGAGTGCCCAGCTCGCAACCGTGCGCACGCTCCGAGTTTCAACAAGCGGCGAGTTCACTGTTCACTTAAACGGGGGAGCGTCGTCGCGTGTGACCGCGACCATCGAACAAAGGTAGCGTTCGTGCGGATAGGTGCTAGTCTTTGCCTCTTGACGGCTGCGTTGGCTCTAAGCAACCGCGCATGTATGCGGCCCATTCCGCGCTTCCTTTTTTTCCACCAAACTCTTTATTGCAGTCTGCGTACTGGGCTTTGGCGATACGCTCCTTCGCAATCGCTGGGTTGTCGGAGGACTTCGCTTCTTCGTTGTATCGTTTGACACACTCAGCGACAAACCGCTTACGTTCCGCACCTTTGAGGCCCTGCTTTTCCGCAGGTGCTACGCAATCGTTGCCAGAATTCGGTATTTTCTCGTACCGCTTTTCTGCGCCGTGCGTGGTGCCATTTAAGGGTGGTGATGTCTTTGTGTCTTGAGCCATCGCATGGCCTGCAAGCAGTGATAACGCAATAGAAGATATAAGAATAAAACGGGTCATATGCAATTCTCCATTTGGTTGAGATGACGCAATAACATAAGCTTCAAGAAGAACGAGTGAATTAAACCAGCACACCTACGCTCACCCGGAAGTATTCCCAGCGTTGATTGCCCAAGTTGTAAATGGCAGCGTAAGTTGCCCTCCAATCTGCGCCGTTCCTTGTGAAGTCGAGGCGAAAAGTGTCTCCATCTTCTGCGATGAACCCTGCGGTCGTTAGATCAGTCATGTAGGTGTTGAATAAATCATCCAACACAATTAATGCTATTGCATCCTGAAAAAGTGAATGAATCAGCGTCCACCAATCGGTATAGCTTGCAAGATCATTCTCACTTAGTTGAATCCTTAGTTCTTCCGAGTCAGCGTATACAGGCGGCGCCGCGACGGGCAAAATCACGACCATGCCAAAGGTGATCGCCACCAGTGTTGCCTTAAGGATGTTTGGAAGTCGTACCATGTTGTGAGTCCTTTCAAAAGTTAGGG
>JAYVUH010000298.1:0-2851 GCA_043788115.1 Burkholderiales bacterium | reverse complement strand
CTCGATGTCTTCGCGGCTGATGATCTGAATCGGCGACGCACCTTCTTCTTGCACGCGCTTGATGTTGGAACCCGTGACCTCGATTCGTTCTGGTTTCGGCTTGGCAGCAGGCGTGGCCGGGGTTGCCGGTGCAACGGCTGGGGTCTGCGCAAGCGCAGGGCCCGCGATGCAAATCATTAAGACGATTTGTGCAAGCTGTTTAAGTTTCACTAGACGCTCCTTATCATGGGTGGTGCCGAGGTTTTACAAAAACGATGTCGGTGTAGAAGCAAAAAACGGGTGGTTTCGCGCGGGCCCGCCTTGTTGCGGTGATATCAATTTGGCTGATGGCTGATGGCTGATGGCCGATTGTCGAAGGCACTTGTGGCGGCCTTTGACGTTTTTGGAAAGCGCGCTTGGCAAAAACGTAATACCAATATACTACCAATGGTCTTTCATGTGACAGTCGTCACTAAAATACAACACAATTCTTACGGCTGCGTGGGGACGCTTGTTTGTGTCTGCTCACTCGTAGCGTCTGAATTTTGCGTCGATAGGGGCTGAAATGCGACAAAAATGGATTCGAACCTTGCTGGCTTGGACCGCGTTATCGCTACCAGCGTACGCGCAATTGCCGCCGAATGTTGAGGCGATGTTGCTCGCCAGCAACATGCCCGATTCGGCGCTGGGCTTGGCGGTGATGCGGGTGTCCGACGGCAAGCTGATCTGGTCGCGCCAGCTCGACCAGCCAATGCAGCCCGCATCGACGATGAAGGTGCTGACTTCAATTGTCGGTTTGGAGCGGCTGGGGCCGGCCTATCGCAGCCGGGCGGAGTTGACGACCGGGGCTGCGGTGGTTGACGGCGTATTGAAAGGCGACTTAACGCTGCGGGGCTTGGGCAACACCGACATTACTTGGGAAGACTTCCAGCGGATGTTGCTGACCTTGCGGCAAAAGGGCCTCAGGGAGATCGACGGCAACTTGCGCGTGGACCGCACTTTTTTCCAGCCTTCACGGCTCGATTTGGGTGCGCCGCCTTTCGATGAGACCCCAGAGTTTCGTTACAACGTCGTCCCCGACGCGCTGTTGATCAACATGAACCTCGCGCAGTTCGATATTGCGTCATCTGATGATAGCTTTCAGGTGCGGTTGACGCCCCCTTTGCAAGGTGTCAGCGTGATTTCTAACATGACGCTTATCGAGCGTGCCTGCGAAAAATGGGAGGACGGCTGGAGGATTCCCACCACGGTGTATGCAAACGGCGGGGAAGTTCGCGTCTATCTGGAAGGCGTGTTCCCCAAAAATTGCGCGATCACGACCAACCTGAACGTAGTGGAACGTGCCGAATACACGGCGCGACTGTTCCGGCACCTGTGGCGAGAACTTGGCGGCTCGTTCAAGGGCTCGGTGCGAGAACTCGCGACTGCCGATGCCGTCGCCCCGCCGGGCTCGTCTGAAGCACAAAGAGTGCTCGCAGAACACCGCGCGCGGCCGCTGGCCGAGGTGACGCGCAACATCAACAAGGTGTCTGACAACACCATCACGCGGATGATCTTTCTGACGCTTGGCACGGCAGCTAATATCGCTAACGGCGCTGTAGCCAGGGCTAGAGAAAGCGCTGGAGAAAGCACGGTTGTGAAGGCCGAACGAGAGATTCGCGCTTGGCTGAAACAAAATGTCATTGATGATACTGGGATGGTGCTCGACAACGGCTCCGGCCTGTCGCGCAGCGAGCGCATTTCACCGCGCCAACTGGCTGGCGTGTTGCAGGCCGGGTATCGCAGTAAGTGGGCGCCAGAATTTTTGTCGAGCTTGCCGATTGTGGCGGTTGACGGCTCTATGCGCAGTCGGCTCAAAGACAGCCCAGCGGCAGAGACCGCACGCATTAAGACGGGGGGATTGCGCAACGTCGTCTCGGTTGCGGGCTATGTGACCGACGCCGTCGGCGAACCGCATGTTGTGGTCGGCATGATCAACGATGATCGCGCCGGGCGAGCGGGGGGGCGCGCCATTCTCGACGCGTTACTCGATGCGGTTGCGCGCGGTGGCGCGAGGGTGGCATCGCGGTGAATGTCCGAAGTCGCTTAATCGTCGAGTCAGTTGGGTCAGTTGGGTCACAGCACCCGTGGATATCCGGCGCGCACGCGCTGCCGGTCGCCGTGGTCGAAGTGCCACCATTCGGTGCTGATGCCGTGGAAACCGTGTTGCGTCATCACCTTTCTGAGCAGTAGCCGGTTGGCGATGTGATCGTGCGTCAGTCGGCCTTCGGCAAGAAATTGGTTTTCGAAAGCCGGATGTGAGCGTTCCGTCAGGTCGTCAAACGCCGTGCCCATGTCGAGTTCAAGCCCACGGGTGTCGACTAGGCTGATATCGACCGCCATGCCGAAGGAATGAATCGATCCGACTACAGGATTGGCCAAATACATCGTCAACGGCGTCCCTTCGAGTGCCTGCCAAAGAGCCTCTTGAACGCGTTGGGGTCGTAGCGCGTCAAGCACGACCATCGACACGTCAGGTCGCTTTTGCTGGAGTGTTGTCAGCGCATCCTCAAGGGCCTCGGCCGCGTCGCGATGTAGCCATGCACAGTCCAGATCGCCATAAAGGTTGCGGCCGGTGAAGTTATCGTTACTGCCGTAGCGCAAGTCGACAAATAATCCGGCGATGGTTGACAGGTGGCGGAAGCCGTCGTGACAGGCCAGATCCTCCATGGGAAATGAGTTTACGTTCATGATCGTTAGTGGTTGTGCGCCGATTCGGTCTTAACTGCGAGACTAGGGAGGGTCTGATCAAGTTCATTCAATTCATTTTGCGGCGATATCGAGGCATCTGCGTTGTGATGCTTCTCGTGCGGTAGCCCCGCAACGCACCTTC
>JAYVUH010000297.1:0-3358 GCA_043788115.1 Burkholderiales bacterium | reverse complement strand
CGCCATGATGCAAGACCAGCGCGTGACCGTGCTCCTCAACAAGCCAGTTGGCTACGTTTCGGGCCAGGCCGAAGATGGCTACCAGCCTGCCAGCGTACTAGTGGTCGCGGACAATCAGTTAGACACCGACGAGGTCCGCTTTGAACATATCCATCGTCGCGGCATGGCGCCGGCCGGGCGGCTCGATATCGATTCGACCGGGCTATTGGTGCTGACGCAAGACGGACGCATCGCCAAGCAACTGGTGGGAGAGAACAGCCCGGTAGAGAAAGAGTACCTAGTGCGTGTCGAAGGCACGCTCGCGCCGGGCGACCTCGAACGACTGCGTCATGGGCTAGAGCTCGACGGCGAAGCGTTGAAACCGGCCAAGGTGCGCTGGCAAAACGCCGACCAGCTGAACTTCATTTTGCAAGAAGGCAAGAAGCGCCAAATCCGGCGCATGTGCGAAATGGTCGGCCTTAACGTCATTGGCTTGAAACGCATCCGCATCGGGAACGTCATGCTTGGCGATTTGCCGCCGGGAAAATGGCGTTTTTTGCGCGGTGACGAAAGTTTCGTGTGATGGCGTGTGAGGCCGCTCATCCGCGCGCGCAACGCCAACACCGCGTGACACCACCAAACGCGACGGCGACTGTATCAGTGTCCTATAATCCCGCGCATTCCCCAACGTCGTTTCCGTCAGTGAAAGCCAACCCATGAAATTTCGTTTTCCCATCGTCATCATCGACGAGGACTTTCGCTCTGAAAATACATCGGGGCTTGGCATTCGCGCGCTCGCGGCGGCCATTGAGAGCGAAGGCATGGAAGTGCTCGGCGTGACGAGCTACGGCGACCTCTCGCAATTCGCGCAGCAGCAAAGCCGCGCCTCCGCCTTTATCCTGTCCATTGACGACGAGGAATTCACGCCTGGGCCTGAGCTGGACCCTGCCGTGTTGAATTTGCGCGCGTTCATCGAGGAAATTCGTTTTAAGAATGCCGACATTCCGATCTATCTGTATGGCGAAACCAAAACGTCGCGCCATCTGCCAAACGACGTCCTGCGCGAGTTGCACGGCTTCATCCACATGTTTGAAGACACGCCGGAGTTCGTCGCACGCCACATCATTCGTGAAGCGAAGTCGTACCTAGATGGTTTGGCACCGCCGTTCTTCCGAGCGTTGGTGCATTACGCGCAGGATGGTTCGTATTCATGGCACTGCCCGGGCCACTCGGGCGGGGTTGCTTTCTTGAAATCACCCATCGGCCAGATGTTCCACCAGTTTTTTGGCGAGAACATGTTGCGTGCGGACGTCTGCAATGCCGTCGAAGAGTTGGGCCAGTTGCTCGACCACACTGGCCCGGTGGCGGCATCAGAGCGCAACGCGGCGAGGATTTTCAACGCTGACCATTGTTTCTTCGTCACCAACGGCACGTCGACGTCAAACAAAATGGTGTGGCACGCCAACGTCGCGCCGGGCGATACCGTCATCGTCGATCGCAATTGTCACAAATCGATTTTGCATTCAATCATCATGTGCGGCGCAAATCCGATCTTTCTAATGCCGACACGCAATCACCTCGGCATCATCGGCCCCATTCCACTTTCCGAATTTTCGCCGGAAGCCATTCAGAAGAAGATTGACGCCAATCCGTTCATTACCGACAAGAAGGCCAAGCCGCGCATTCTTACCATCACCCAGTCGACCTACGATGGCGTGATGTACAACGTTGAAATGCTTAAGGACAGCCTCGGTAGCCGGGTAGAGACGCTGCACTTCGATGAAGCCTGGTTGCCGCACGCGACCTTTCATCCGTTCTACAAGGACATGCACGCCATCGGCGACGTCAACAACGGCCGCCCACGCTGCAAGGACGCGGTGATTTTTGCCACGCACTCAACCCACAAGCTACTCGCCGGTATTTCGCAGGCGTCACAGATCCTCGTGCAAGAGTCCGAAACGGTGAAGCTCGATCGAACGCGGTTTAATGAAGCGTATTTGATGCACACCTCCACCAGCCCGCAGTACGCCATCATCGCCTCGTGTGACGTGGCTGCGGCGATGATGGAGCCACCCGGCGGAACCGCGCTGGTGGAAGAGTCGATTGCGGAAGCGCTCGATTTCCGTCGCGCCATGCGCAAGGTCGATGGCGACTTCGGTAAAGACTGGTGGTTCAAGGTGTGGGGTCCTGACAAACTCGCCGACGAAGGTGTTGGAAGCCGCGAGCAATGGATGCTCAAGGCCAATGAGAAGTGGCATGGCTTTGGCGATTTGGCGTCCAACTTCAATCTGCTCGACCCGATCAAGTCGACCATCATCACGCCCGGACTCGACGTGTCCGGCAAGTTCGCCAAGAGCGGAATCCCGGCCTCAATCGTGACCAAGTTCTTGGCGGAACACGGCGTCATCGTTGAAAAGACCGGCCTCTATTCGTTCTTCATCATGTTCACCATCGGTATCACCAAGGGTCGCTGGAACACGCTGCTGACGGCGCTACAGCAGTTCAAAGACGATTACGACCGCAACCAACCGATGTGGAAGATTCTGCCGGAGTTCGTCGCCACGCAACCTCGTTATGAGCGTGTCGGGCTGCGAGACCTCTGTCAGCAAATTCACGACATGTATAAAGCGCACGACATCGCGCGCCTGACCACGGAAATGTACCTGTCCGACATGCAGCTAGCGATGAAGCCGGCCGACGCGTTCGCCAAGATGGTGCACCGTGAACTCGATCGCGTGCCGATCGATGACCTAGAGGGGCGCATCACGGGCATCTTGCTGACGCCGTACCCGCCGGGCATTCCGCTACTCATCCCGGGTGAGCGCTTCAACAAGACCATCGTGCAATATTTGAAGTTTGCGCGCGACTTCAACGCTAAGTTTCCTGGCTTTGAGACCGACATACATGGTCTGGTAGAAGAATCAGTTGAGGGCGAATTGACGTATTTTGTCGACTGCGTCAGGGCTTGATGTTACCCGTTGAGTCGCCGCCGGGCGCGCTCGAGCGGCGCATGCCGAAGGTGCTCGTTGTTGACGACGACGAGACCATGCGCGACTTTTTGTCCATGGGTCTCAAAAAGCTCGGCTACGAGGTGGTCACCGCACCAGACGGGATGGCCGCCCTGAATCTTTGCAGCGTGCACTGTTTCGATTTGGTCGTGTGTGACATCCGCATGCCAAAGCTGTCAGGCCCAAGTTTTCTGAAGAACGCGCGTAACCGCGCCCCGCAGTCGGTAAAACGCGTCATTTTTGTGTCGTCACTTGCCGACAGTAATATGCGCCGCGAGGTTGCGGAAGCGGGTGGGGCGGCGCTGTTGAGCAAGCCTCTGACGATGGCGCAGCTACAACTGGCGATCGCCGCCTTGCCTGCCTAATCCCGG
>JAYVUH010000296.1:0-10272 GCA_043788115.1 Burkholderiales bacterium | reverse complement strand
CCGAAGACGATGCGCGTCATTGAGAAGAACGCGCGCCACGACTTCCAGAAGCTCAATGACCCGACCTCCACCGTGCTCGACATAGGCCGCAGCATTCCGCTCGACGTGCTGGCCAACAGCGTTGGCACACTCATCGAGCGTTCCGCAGCCCGTGCAGTCAGCGGAACCGAATTTGGCGTTACTGTGCAGATCGAGGAAGTCAAAGCCCCCGTCAAGAAGTAGCGGCCGCAGCCACTCTGTCCACCAGCACCGCACGGCCGAGCTGCATCGTATAATCGGTGCGTGCTGGTGGCTGGCCAGCACGTGCTCGATCCCGCTTCGCTACTCCCGCAGCTATTGCCCTGTTGTCGGGCATGGCTACCCCCCGCGAACGGTGACCTTTCCAGCCGTTTGGCGCGCTTCGAGACTCGGTGGGGCAAGTGCGCGCACATGAAGAGACAAGATAGATGAGCGAAGCAATAGGCAAAGTTGCCAAGAAGGCAACCGCCAGAACTATCGGCAACGACAAGCCGAAACGAGTGGTGCTTGCCTATTCAGGCGGACTCGACACCTCGGTCATTCTGAAATGGCTGCAAGACGAGTACCAGTGCGAGGTGGTGACGTTTACCGCCGACATTGGCCAAGGCGAGGAAGTCGAGCCGGCGCGCAAGAAGGCGCTGGCCATGGGCATCAAAAAAGAACACATCTTCATCGAGGATCTTCGCGAAGAATTCGTGCGCGACTTCGTGTTTCCCATGTTTCGCGCCAATACTGTTTACGAAGGTGAATACCTTCTCGGCACTTCCATCGCGCGTCCGCTGATCGCCAAACAACTGATTTCAATTGCCAAAAAAACCGGCGCAGACGCCATCTCGCACGGTGCCACGGGCAAAGGCAACGATCAGGTCCGCTTTGAATTGGGTGCCTACGCGCTGATGCCGAACGTGAAGATCATCGCGCCCTGGCGCGAATGGGACTTGCTGTCGCGCGACAAATTGCTCGCCTACGCCGACAAGCACAAGATACCGGTCGACTTCAAGAAACGTAAAGGCCAGGGCGCGCCGTATTCAATGGACGCCAACCTGCTGCACATCTCGTATGAGGGCGGCATCCTCGAAGATCCGAATTTTGAGCCGGAAAGCAGCATGTGGCGCATCACCGCCTCGCCGGAGAAAGCACCAAACAAGCCCGAGTACATCGAGCTCGACTATCTCAAGGGTGACATTGTCGCCATTGATGGCAAGAAGCTATCACCCGCCAAGGTGCTGACCGAACTCAACCGCATCGGCGGCAAGCATGGCATCGGCCGCCTCGATATGGTGGAGAACCGCTATGTCGGCATGAAGTCGCGCGGTTGCTACGAAACACCAGGCGGCACCATCATGTTGCGCGCCCATCGCGCCATTGAGTCCATCACCATGGACCGCGAGGTGCTGTCGCTCAAGGACGATTTGATGCCACGCTACGGCCGGATGATTTACAACGGCTACTGGTTCTCGCCAGAGCGTGTGCTGCTGCAGTCGCTCATCGACCAATCGCAATCCACTGTAAACGGTCGCGTAAAGCTAAAGCTCTACAAAGGTACTGTAATGTGTGTCGGCCGCGAATCGAAGACGGACTCACTGTTCGATCAGACGATCTCCACCTTTGACGACGATGGCGGCGCTTACAATCAGGCGGATGCGGGTGGCTTTATCAAGCTGAACGCACTGCGTTTGCGAATTGCGGCCAACAAAGCCAGCGCACGCAAGAAAAAATAGCCTCCTGTGCGGCAGTGTTCGCACCGCCCTACTAAACCGCACTCTGCCTCTTCCGGAAGAAAATACCATGCCCTCGTTCGATATCGTTTGTGAAGTGAACAAGGTTGAGCTCAAGAACGCGATTGAGCAGGCAAACAAGGAAATCACCAACCGCTTTGATTTCAAAGACTCTGACGCACGTATCGAGCAAAAAGAGCTGGAATTGACGCTCTATGCTGACGACGATTTCAAACTGAGTCAGGTCAAGGACGTCATGCTAAACAAACTTGCCAAGCGTCAGGTCGATGTGCGTTTGCTCGACGAAAAGACCAAGGAAAAAATTGGCGGCGACAAGGTGAAGCAGATCATCAACGTCAAGAACGGTATCGAAACCGAACTCGCCAAAAAAATCCAGCGCCTAATCAAGGACGCGAAGATGAAGGTGACCGCCTCGATTCAAGGCGAGTCGGTCCGGGTGACAGGTGCCAAACGTGATGATTTGCAAGCAGTCATGGCG
Organism: Burkholderiales bacterium; assembly: GCA_043788115.1. Lineage (GTDB taxonomy): Bacteria > Pseudomonadota > Gammaproteobacteria > Burkholderiales > Usitatibacteraceae > UKL13-2. Next base: position 8,037 of record JAYVUH010000296.1, on the reverse strand, counting down.
CTATGCAAGAGCAAGGTCGACGAAGTACCGTTGCAATTCGACAACTTCCGCGACTAGTCATGGGAACCGCTTCAGGGTGACTCCCTTCCCGCTGGATTAACACGCAATGAATTGATCGGCGCACGACCGGATCGATCAAGAAGTGGTGGCAAGCCCCTCACACCATTTGCCATACAGACGATCCGCAATCTGATTGAGCAGCACCAGATTCTCGCGCATCTCTTCCATCATCTCCTGCGGCGTCTGCACGCTCGGCAAGGTTGGATCAGCGTGCTCTTTTTCCCAGTCCCGGCACCACGTCTGAATCATCTTTTGCGTCATTTCGACATGGCACTGAAGCCCCAGCGAATTGCCGATTACATACGCTTGATTTTCACATGCGTCACCGGTAATGATGCGGGTAGCGCCGGGCGGAATCGTAAACGTGTCACCGTGCCACTGAAAGGTCACGAAGTCACGGTTATCCACCATGTCGTCGCCCAGCCATTTTCGCGACTCTGCGTTGTCGTCAATGCGGATCGGATTCCAGCCAATTTCCTTGACCGGATTTCGACTGACCTCTCCACCGAGCGCCTTTGACATTAACTGCCCGCCGAGGCAGTGACCAAGACACGGCCGACTCTGCTCAAACGCCTTGCGGATGAACTTCAATACTGGCGGAATCCATGGCAGTTGGTCATTCACACTCATCGGACCACCCATGAATACAAAACCGGCGTACTGATCGAGTGCGGTAGGCACGCGATCACCCGTATCCACCTGAAAAAGCTTCGAGTCGATGCCGCGGCGATCCAGAAACGTCTGGAAGTAACCCGCGCCCTCCCCGGGCGAAAATCGAAAAATCGCAACAGGCTTCATGGCGTACTCATGTCAACAATTATCCTTCCATCGCGGCCAGCGTTTGCGCGACACGCTCTATTGTATTGCCGGTGATTTTTCGCCGCCATGCACGGGCACCGGGTAGCCCCTTGTACAAACCGACCATGTGCCGCCGAACATTGTGCGGATGAAATCCCTTATCAAGCGCCATTTGTCGGCCGATGTAATCTTCCATGGCAGCTTCGATATCCTCGCGCTCGCAAAACGACTGCCTGCCGCTGAAGAACGCGTGGTCCCATGTCGAGAGCCAGTAAGGATTGTGATACGCCTCGCGTCCAATCATCACGCCATCCAGATGTGTCAGGTGGGTGTGAATATCGGCGGCGCTTGTCACACCGCCGTTGAGCACAATCGTTAGCCGCGGAAATTCACGCTTGAGTTGATAGGCGTACTCGTATTTGAGCGGAGGAACTTCCCGATTTTCCTTGGGGCTCAAGCCTTTCAGGATGGCATTTCGCGCGTGGGCAATAAACACGCTGCACCCAGCCTCAGCGACAGTGCCAACAAAATCGCGCACAAAGCCATACTCCTCGACCGCGTTGATACCGATGCGATGCTTGACGGTAACGGGAACAGTGGTGGCGTCCACCATGGCTTTCACGCAATCTGCTACCAGGCGCGGCTCGGCCATCAGGCACGCGCCAAAACTACCGCGCTGGACGCGCTCCGATGGGCAGCCGCAATTCAGATTGATCTCATCGTAGCCCCACTGCTCACCCAATTTTGCACAGACAGCGAGGTCTGCCGGATCACTACCACCGAGCTGTAGCGCGACCGGATGCTCTTCCGTGTTGAAGTCCAGATGGCGAGGACGATCGCCATGTACCAGCGCGCCGGTCGTCACCATTTCCGTGTACAGACGTGACCGTTTGGTGAGCAATCGATGGAAGTATCGACAATGACGGTCGGTCCAGTCCATCATCGGCGCCACAGATAGTCGCCAGCGATCAGACGGCGAAGGTGAAGGCGGGGTTGACATCATGTCGTCATTCTAGCGGGCTGCCATCAGAACCGCGCGGAAGCATCGACAACTTGCGGCAAAATGTGGTGTGCCCACAAAAAAACAAATCGCTGACGCCGCAAATGCCCTCGTGCGCGGCGAGTTGGTTGCCATGCCGACCGAAACCGTCTACGGTCTCGCTGCGGATGCGACCAATGAAGCCGCGGTCAAGCGGATTTTCGCGGCGAAGGGGCGCCCGGTAGATCACCCGTTGATCGTGCATGTGCGCAAGGGCGATGATTTGAGCCGCTGGACAAAACGCATCCCCGCTCATGTGGCACCCCTGATTGCGGCCTTCTGGCCCGGCCCCCTAACACTGATCCTAAAAAAGACTGATGCGATTCCCGATATCGTAACCGGCGGGCAAAACACGGTCGGGCTGCGCTGCCCCGCCCACCCGATCGCACAGTCGCTGCTCGAGGCGTTTGCCAAGCATGGCAGCGGCATTGTCGCGGCGCCGTCGGCCAATCGCTTCGGTCACGTCTCCCCGACCACCGCAGCGCATGTTGTCAGCGAGTTTGGCGACCTGATCGCCACGCAAAATCCCGAGACGTCACCGGCTGGTAAAAAACGCATCACCTTGCTCGATGGGGGCGCTTGCGATATTGGTATTGAATCAACCATTCTGGATTTGTCCGGTAAAGAGCCGGTGCTGTTGCGCCCCGGCGCGATCTCGGCGGCTGATATCGAACGTGTGATCGGCATCGCCCCACGAACCCGCTTGATGGCCGCGGCCGATGGGGGCGTGCCACGTGTCTCAGGCGATCTGGCCGCCCACTACGCGCCCCGCACACCTCTCAGGTTGGTTTCGACGGGCATGATTGCTGCCGAAGTCGACGCGCTGCTCGCCGTGGGCAAGCGCGTTTCCGTGCTCGCGTTTGCGACCAAACCAAAGGTGAAGCCGTCTCCGGTTGGTGTGGGCGTTCGTCACTTACGACCACTGGTTTGGATCCAGGCGCCAGCCAAAGCTGAAGACTATGCGCGCGACCTCTACGCGAGCCTGCGCACCCTCGATGCCGCCGGCACCGCCACAATTCTGGTCGAGGTGCCGCCGGGGGATGTTGCCTGGGATGCAATCAATGACCGGCTATCGCGTGCTGCCGTTGGTGCAGGCAAATTGTGACTATAGCTTTCGCATCATCTGCACGCTATCGAGCCAGCGATCAAACTTGTACCCTAGCTCGGGAAACACACCGACGACATGAAAGCCGCAGGCTTCGTGCAACGCGATTGAGGCTCGGTTGTTGCTGTCACCAATCACGGCGACCACGCTGCGAAAGCCCCGCTCGCGGCAAGCATCAATCAATCGATTGAGCAACGCCTTGCCGACACCGCGCCCGCCTACGACTGGCGAAACATAGACCGAGTCTTCGACAGTGAACCGGTAGCCGATGCGCGCGCGATAGCTGCTGGCGTAGCTGTAACCAACAACGTTTCCATCAAGCTCCGCGACAAAATACGGAAACTCTTTTGCAAGAATTTCGCGCCGCCGCGCGGCAAATTCCTCAACGCTTGGCGGCTCGTATTCCCACGACGCGGTACCGGTCTTCACACTCTCTGCGTAGATCGGCGCGATGCTCGCGACGTCATCATCACCCGATGGCCGGATCACCAAGCTCATTTTCCAGCGGCGGCGCTTACGTTGTTAGTCACGGCCGGCAGCACCATCAGGTTGATCGCCGAGCTTTCAGCGGCACCGCGATAGACACGCTGGGTTGCCTTCACGTAGTCGCTGGCCTTGGCCTGCGGGATCGATACAAATGTCTGCGGATTACGATCAACCAACGGAAACCACGACGATTGAATGTGGACCATGATGCGGTGACCACGTCTGAAGGTATGCAGCACGTCTGGAATCTCAAACTGAATCTTCTCAACGCGATTGGGCACCATCGCCGTCGGCGTGACGAAACTGCTACGAAACTTGGCGCGGAACGGCTCGCCGCGGATCAACTGCTGATAGCCGGCCATTTGCGGGCGTGGCACCGGAACATCTTTTGGTGCGGCTGCCGCAGCAATTCCTGACTGTGTGCCGCCGCCGCCCTCAGCGTTGAGTTCTGCAGGATAGACATCGATCAGCTTGACTACGAAGTCACTATCCGTGCCGCTCGTGGACACAAACAGCGAAGGCGTGATGGGCCCCGCAACGGTGATGTCTTCCTCGAGTACGTCGCTTTGATAGACGAGGACGTCGGTGCGAGACGCTGAGAAGCGTTGATCGCCAACCACATACTCCTGCGGCACATTAATCGAGATGGCATTGGCGTAGGGCACCGGCTTGGCTGGATCGCTAATGTATTCGTCATAAGTTCTTGCGTTGTCTTGTGACCAGCCGAGTTTGCCGCCCGCTTTAAGGTACAGCGATTTTGATTGTGCGGCGGCTGGCGGCCACTGCGGGTACTGTCGCCAAACATTGGTGCCTGTCTCGAACACATTCGCCTCGGCGACTTTCACATCTTTGGTGTCTTTATCCTTTAGCTGCTTTTCGAAAAATGGCAGCAGGATGTTCTTGCGGTAGTAATCGCCGGTCTTGGCGCCGAAATCGACGTGGCCAAGTCTAGCGCCGTCATATCGCGACCAGCCGCCGTGTGACCACGGGCCCATCACTAGCGAATTAAACACGCCCTTGTTGTTTTTGCCGACTTCCCGGAACGTCTTGAGCGGGCCAACCGGGTCTTCCAGGTCATACCAACCGCCGACCGTCAGGACGGCCGCCTTGATGTTCTTTAGGTGGCGCGAGATATCGCGCGACTGCCAGTAATCGTTGTAGGTGTCATTGCGCGCCTGAGCGGCGAACAGCGACTTCTTGTCGCCCGAAACAAGCTTGATGATGTCGGCGAGTGTGCCGGCCTTCAAATAGAACTCGTAGCCATCCTTGGTTCCATAGTTGAACGTCACCCGGTCGCGGGGCGGTAGTGTCGGCGTCTCCTGTTGCTTGAAACTGGTGTAGAAGCCGAAATTCGACGCCAGCATGAAGGCACCGTTGTGATAGCTATCGTCCCCCATGTAGAAGTCCGTCACCGGCGCTTGCGGTGAGGCCGCCTTGATAGCTGGGTGGCCGTCGATGATGCTCGCCGACACGAAGAACCCCGGGTACGAAATTCCCCAAATACCCACGCGCCCGTTGTTGTTAGGCACGTTTTTCAATAGCCACTCGACCGTGTCGTACATATCGGTGCTCTCGTCGAAGTCTTTCGGTCCCTTGTTGACCTTGTGCGGTGTCATCTCGACGAAGGTGCCCTCGGACATATAACGGCCACGCACGTCTTGCGTCACAAAGATATAGCCCGCCTTCGTCAGCTCTGCTGCTGGCCCGATGCGCTCAGGATATTCGTCAACGCCGTAAGGGGCGGCACTGTATGGCGTACGCACCATCAAGAATGGATACGGCTTGGATTGATCCTTCGGTACATAGACGGAGGTAAACAGGCGCTTGTCGTCGCGCATGGCAATGCGGTACTCGTACTTCGTGTAATGCTCACGGATGTTGTAGGACGGCTCGGCTGGCGGCGTCTGTGCAAGCGTGACGGTTGAGAAGCATGCTGCGAGTATAAAGGTGAATAAGGCGCAACGCAGTTTCCAGTCTTGCACAGTGGTGGCTCCTGTTAGCAAATACAAATAAATACGGAATGAATGCGATGAATCAGTTGGCAGGTCGAAGCGAAGCCTCACCTAGATCCCAGAACAATCCCGCCATGATCTGCAGCCCCTCGCGGGCGATTGGCGCCAGCAGGTGCTCGTTTGGTGCGTGCTGACTGCACGCCGAATACGAGTGTGGAATCCAGACGGTCGGCAAGCCCAACGTTTCCGCAAATACTTCGTTTGGTAGCGAACCACCAAGGTTCGGCAGAATAGCCGGCTTCTTACCGGTCGTTTTAGTGATCGAGGCTATCGCAAATCGAACCCACGGCGAATCGGGATCAAGACGCGTGGCATTCATGATCTCCTCGCGCGCCGGAGTGACGGTGACTTGCGTAAAGCCCTCGCGCTCGAGATGCCGTTGCAACGCCGGCACGATGTCGTTCGGATCAACGCCCACCACAAAGCGCAATTGGCAACGCGCCCATGCGCGTCCGGCAATCGCGTTCACCGGAAAGTCCGGATTACCGACCTTCATGGCCAGCACCGCGAAGCTCGACCAGCCGAACACCCGCTCAGCAGGTGACAGGCCGGGCTGGCCCCAATCAAGATCTATGCTCGGGGCGTCTTCGCCAATGCCGCCAGATGGGTCGCAATCTGCCAGTGCGTTACGGACATTGTCCGGAATATTGGTCGGGCACCACTCGGCAATGCGGATGGCGCCGCGTGCATCGGTGATGGAAGCGATCGCGTGGGTAAGCACGATCCCCGGGTCGGCAATCAAACCGCCCCAATTACCCGAGTGGTGTGCGCCGCTGCGCAGTTCGACCGTCAGGTCAAAGTTCATCGAGCCGCGTGACCCGAGAAAAATCGTCGGGCGATCAGGTGAAAGGCGTGGGCCGTCGCTGGCAATAAAAACGTCCGCGCTCAGTTCGTCTTTGTGCGCGCGGCAAAAGTCATTCAGTCCGGGCGAGCCGGTTTCCTCTCCCGTTTCAATCAACAGCTTTAGATTGAAACCGAGCGGTTGGTCGCAACCCCGACGCGCAGCAATGACACTCTGTATCGCGCCCAGATTGATGGTGTGCTGTCCCTTATTGTCAGCGGTGCCGCGGCCATAGATTTTTTCGCCCTCGACAGTGAGTTGCCAAGGGGATAGACCCGTACGCCATTGCGCCTCCAGCCCACGAATCACATCGCCATGACCGTACGACAATACGGTCGGCAGCGAGGCATCTTCGATACGCGTGGCAATGAGAAAAGGCCCGCCCGACTTTGGATTGGGATAGGACTGGCATTGAAATCCCATCTCTTGCAGCATTGGGCCAAGTTCATCGTCCAGATATTCTCGCAGTGCAGCCGCACGCTCCGAATTCTGGCTCTCTGTTGGAATAGCGACGCGGCGTGCGAGATCGCGCTCAAACTCTTTGCCATCGAAGTAAGCCTCAGCATTGGCAATTGCAGCCAGGCGGGTCATGCCGGTTTCATCCGTGCGAATCCCGATTCCAGATCAGCGATCAAATCGTTTACGTCCTCGAGCCCAATGCTATAGCGTACCAACCGCCCCCCCATCCAAGGATTGATCGTTCTGGTCGGATAGGCCGCCATGACGAGGCTTTCAAAGCCGCCCCATGAGTAGCCCAGACCGAAGTATTCATAGCCGTCAATCATGGCGGCGAGTTGCATTTGACTGCACGACTTTAGTTCAATCGCGAACAGGCCGGATGCGCCATTGAAGTCGCGCTTCCACAAGGCATGGCCCGGATCGGTTTCGAGTGCCGGATACAGCACCCTCGCCACCTCCGGGCGCTGCTGCATCCAGCGCGCCACCGTCATCGCCGACTCTGCGTGCCGTTGCAGTCGAACATCCATGGTTCGCATGCCTCGCAGTGTCAGAAACAAATCATCGGGAGCGGCACGCTGGCCGAGCGCGTAATTCGTGTCCCTGACTTGCGGCCAGTATTTTTCGTTGGCCACAACCAGACCAATCAGCACGTCGGAATGCCCCGCGTAATACTTGGTAGCGGGTTGTACGACGATATCCACGCCGTGCGCAAAGGCGTCGAACAATAGTCCGGTCGCCCACGCGTTGTCCATGATGACTGCGGCACCGTGGGCGTGGGCCGCTTGTGCGATCGCCGGAATGTCTTGCACCTCAAACGTGTTCGATGCGGGACTCTCGGTGTAGACAACGGTGGTATTCGGCTGCATCAGTTTGGTGATGTCGGCACCGATCAACGGATCGTAGTACGTCGTCTCGACCCCCAGGCGCTTGAGCACCGAGTCGCAGAACCGCCGCCCCGGATCGTAGCTGCCGTCGGTCATCAGTACATGGTCGCCTGATTTCACGCAGGACAAAATCGCGCCTGCTACCGCAGCGAGGCCGCTGGGAAACGACATTGCCCGGTAGCCGCCTTCGATTTCGGCGACGGTGTTCTCCAGCGCCAGCGCCTGCGGCATGTTGAAGATGCCATAGGTCGGCACTTGTTGGTCGGCCATCTGTTGCTGCTGCACTTGGTCCATGTGCGCGAGCGAATCAAACAACACCGTTGAGGCCCGATGCGTGGGTAAATTCACCGTGT
>JAYVUH010000295.1:0-2588 GCA_043788115.1 Burkholderiales bacterium | reverse complement strand
GTGCTGCAGTTTCTCGATGAGCCTGCCAAGCATCCGATTGTAGGCAAAGTATGCTGGATCAATCCAACACATGCCGCCGGCAACCGCCCGGCGGGCGTTGGTATTCAATTGCCCGATACCGAGGCTGGCCGCGAACTAAAGAAACGCATCGAAGGCATTCTTGCGCCCGTGGCGAAGTCCGACCGCGCCACCTATACGGTGTAGCGCCTTTGCAGTTGCGGAATCAGTGCGCGTCGTCGCGATGGACGCGATCAAGCCACTTGCCGGTATCGGGTGCGATGGCGTGTTCGAGCTTGGAGATGAGTGCCCCCAGATTGACGTCAACCTGCAATGAGTCTCGATGCAAGTCGCGCAAGAAGCGTTCATCGCGTGCGTGGTCAAGAAACGAAATCAATCCGTCGAAAAAGCCATTGACGTTGTACAGGCCGATCGGCTTGGTGTGATAGGCCAGTTGCAACCAGGTGAGTGACTCAAATAGTTCATCCAGGGTGCCGTAGCCGCCTGGTAGCGCAACGAAACCATCGGACAACTCGGTCATCAGCGCTTTGCGCTCGTGCATCGTTTCAACAACATGCATTTGGGTGACACCTTTGTGTCCGACTTCTTTTTCCATCAGCATGCGCGGGATGACGCCGGTGACTTCGCCGCCGTTAGTCAGGCAGGCGTCGGCGGCAACGCCCATCAAGCCGACACTACCGCCCCCATAGATGAGCCGGATATTTTGGCGGGCGAGGGTGCGCCCAAATTCGGTCGCGGCATCGCGGTAGACGGGATTGGTGCCGGGTGATGCTCCACAAAAAAGGCAGATCGATTTGAGTGTGTTCATCTAGGGAGGGTCTGATCAAGTTCATTCAATTCATTTTGCGGCGATATTGAGGCATCTGCGTTGTTGTGCTTCTCGTGCGGTAGCCCGGCAACGCACCTTCGTCGCATGCCTAGCAGCTGCCCCAATCTCACCACAATCTGAACCAAAGCAACTTAATCAGACCCTCCCTAGAAATTATAGGACGCCGATCGTGCATCGGCACGAACGCAACCTTACCAAGTGCCGGAGGGAGCATATCCCGCCTCGACCAGCGCGTTAGCGAATAGGGCGCGGTCGACGTTGGATTCAATGCGCACCCGCTTGGCTGAAACATCAACATCTACTATGGCGTTGTGATCGACCAACTTGACGGTTTTTTGCACGACGCCGACACAATGACCGCAGGAAATATCCGGTACTAGAAATTCGAACATGGCGGACTCCTTGAATTCACCCAAAGCGGGCTAAGATGTACAGTATGTTGTACTCGATTTTCGCATTGCAAGGGTGGCCGGTCATCGACATCGCTGGACGCGCGCGTCGTGCCCGTGGTTGACACCTTGCCGCTCGCGCCCCCCGCCACCATCAACCGACTACGCATTCCGGTGAGCGGCATGACCTGCGCGTCGTGCGCGGCGCGCATTGAAAAAGCGCTGAACAAAGTTGATGGCGTCGTGTTGGCGACGGTGAATCTGGCGACGGAAGTGGCCAATATCGACGCCGCGCCCGATGTCGCGCGCGACGTACTCGTCGCCGCAATTGTGCGCGCCGGGTATGACGTTGCCGAAACCAAACTAGCCGAAGGGAGCGGCGTTTCAGGCAAAAATGCCTCAAATACGCCGTCCTTGCTGGAGTTTACTGAGGGCGCCAAGGTCGCGATGGCGGCGCTACTTTCGCTGCCGCTGGTGTTGCCGATGTTGACGATGCCCTTGGCCGACCACTGGATGCTTCCGCCATTTTGGCAATTGGCGCTCGCCACACCGGTGCAGTTTTGGCTGGGCGCGCGTTTCTACCGGGCAGCATGGGGCGCGCTGCGCGCGAAGTCCGGCAACATGGATTTATTGGTGGCCATTGGCACCTCCGCCGCGTTTGGACTCTCAATGTTTCTGATGTTCACCGCCGGGGCAGGCGACACGCCCCACCTCTATTTCGAGAGCGCGGCCGTCGTCATTACACTGGTCATGTTCGGCAAGTGGCTCGAGACGCGTGCCAAGCGCGAAACCACTGCGGCCATTCGCGCGCTACAAGCCCTGACGCCTTCGCAGGCCAACATTGTGATCGCCGGAAGCGAGCATGTCGTTGCCGTCGCAGACATTCGCATCGACGATATCTTGCGGGTGCGGCCGGGAGAGCGGTTCGCCGCCGATGGCGTCGTCGTGTCGGGCGCCAGCCAGGCCGATGAATCGATGATCACCGGCGAGAGCCATCCCGTCGTCAAGGTCGTTGGCGATCGGGTGACGGGCGGTTCGCTCAATGACGACGGCCTGGTGGATATTCGGGTCTCGGCAGTCGGCGCAGAGTCGACACTCCAGCGCATCGTGCGCATGGTTGAGGACGCACAGGCCGCCAAAGCGCCGATTCAGCGACTGGTTGATCGGGTAAGCGAGGTGTTCGTGCCGGTAGTGCTGGTGATCGCCATCGGCACCTTACTTGGCTGGGGGTTTGCGACTGGTGATTGGCAGGCGGCACTGCTCAACGCGGTTGCGGTGCTGGTGATCGCCTGTCCGTGCGCACTCGGCCTCGCCACACCGGCGGCCATCATGGTCGGCACCGGCATGGCCGC
>JAYVUH010000294.1:0-3662 GCA_043788115.1 Burkholderiales bacterium | reverse complement strand
TAGGGAGGGTCTGATTAAGTTGCTTTGGTTCAGATTGTGGAGAGATTGGGGCAGCGGCTAGGCATGCGACGAAGGTGCGTTGCCGGGCTACCGCACGAGGAGCATAACAACGCAGATGCCCCGATGTCGCCGCAAGATGAATTGAATGAACTTGATCAGACCCTCCCTAGCTAAAGCGACACGCCGAAGCGCGCGGCGATTTGAATGGTGAAAAGGTAGAGCGCGGAGTGATCAGACAGCATGCGCCGAGTGCGACCCAGAACGTCCAACCGGCGCGCAACATGGCTGGCAAGATCAGAAACATCGGCAGAGACGGCAGCACATACCAGAATGTGGCTTCTGCATGCGTCGCGATACGGGCCGCATCTTTGGTTTCAACCTGCTTCCACACCATCACCAGAATCGACACTAGCGGCAGCGAAACGATTAATGCTGCCATCGCCGGCAGGCGCTTGGCCAGTTCCGAGGCGCCGGCAATCAAGGCGGCCGACAACAGGAGTTTGACGAGGATCAGATTCATTGCAGCACCGTAACTACTTGCGGTCCTTGATCGGGACAAACGTCAAGTCATCCGGACCCATATAGTTCGCACTCGGACGAATGATCTTGCCGTCTTGACGCTGCTCGATCACATGCGCCGCCCAACCGGACGTGCGTGAAATGATGAACAGCGGCGTGAACATCGACGTTGGCACGCCCATCATGTGATACGACACCGCCGAAAACCAATCCAGGTTCGGGAACATCTTCTTCTCGCGCATCATCACTGCTTCGAGGCGATCCGCGATGTTGTAGAGCTTCATGTTGCCCTGTTCCTTCGAGAGGCGTTCAGCGACGCGCTTGATGACGACGTTGCGCGGATCCGAAATCGTATAGACCGGATGGCCGAATCCAATCACAACTTGCTTCTCGGCGACACGTCGCACGATATCCGCCTCGGCGTCGTCGGGGCTGTCGTAGCGCGACTGGATTTCAAACGCGACCTCGTTCGCGCCGCCGTGCTTGGGGCCGCGCAGCGCGCCGATGGCACCCGTGATGGACGAGTACATATCTGAGCCAGTGCCCGCAATCACACGTGCCGTGAAGGTGGACGCATTGAACTCGTGCTCGGCATAGAGGTTGAGCGACACATGCATCGCCTTGACCCACGATGCCGGTGGTGTTTTGCCGTGTAGCAAGTGTAGGAAGTGACCGCCGATAGAGTCCTCATCGGACTCCACGTCAATGCGCTTGCCGTTCACAACGAAGTGATACCAGTACAACAACATCGAGCCGAACGACGCCATCATGCGATCAGCGATGTCTTCTGCACCCGCCACGTTGTGGTCTTCTTTCTCTGGGAGGTTGCAGCCCAATGCCGAGCACGCCGTGCGCAACACGTCCATCGGATGTGCGGTGGCGGGAAGCGCTTCGAGCACCGCGCGCACGCCGGGCGGGATGCCGCGTAGTGATTTCAGTTTCGCTTTGTACGATGTCAGTTCAGTTGCGGTCGGCAGTTTGTCGTGTACCAAGAGATGCGCGATTTCCTCGAACTCGCACTGTTCGGCCATGTCCAGAATGTCGTAACCACGGTAGTGTAGATCGTTGCCGGTGCGGCCGACGGTGCACAGGGCGGTATTACCCGCGACTACGCCGGATAGGGCGACGGATTTTTTGGGTTTTGGTCCGGTGATGGCCGGTGCGGTTGCGTCAGACATTGCCTCTCCTTACAGTTTTTGCATTAATTCAATACGATTGCCGAACGGGTCCCACACTGAGCCGCGCAGGAAACCAGAAGGCCCAGCATCCACGCGCACTCTCAGCCCATTTTGCTCGGAAGTGCGCATCAGTGCTTGAAAGTTGTCTACCCGCATGGCAGGGTGCGCCTGTGGCGAAGCGACGAATGGCGTTGCCGGATCGAGGTCCTCTCCTAGATGCAGATTTACGCCGCCTGATGTAAGCCACGCGCCGGATTGGCGCATGTCGACCGGTTTTGGTACGCGCATGAAGCCCAGCACATCAATGTAGAACGCGAGCGCTTCATCCAGCTTGCCCGGTGGGATTGAAACTTGTACGTGATCGAAGGCGAGAATCATTTTTCGATCCGGGTGTTCCATGTGTCACGGTCAATGCGATGCACAATATGATTTTTCAGCGGCCAGTCGATCGGCACGCGTGGATGATCAAACTCCATGCCGTGCCAGCGCGTCATGCCCAAGCGATCCATGACCATGTGCGATGGCGTGTTGGTTGTCACCGAGAGTGCGAGCACTTGTGGCAATTGCAAATGCTCAAACGCGAACTGCATCGCCGCTTGTGCTGCTTCGGTTGCGTAGCCCTTGTGCCAGGTGTCTTGCGCGAGCCGCCAACCGATTTCAACCGCAGGTTGCCAGACGGCGTCATAGGCCGGAGGATTGAGGCCGACAAATCCAGAAAATGGATGCGCGCCCGGAATTTCCAGCGCCCACATGCCCCAGCCGCGCTGCTTGACGCCGCTGTTGATGCGCTCGAACTCAGCGTCGGACTCTTCGCGCGTCAACACTTTTGGAAAGTACTTTCTGACCTCGTCATCCGCGTTCATCGCGGCCCAAGCTTCACGGTCACTTTCTTTCCACGCCCGCAACAATGTGCGCGGCGTGCGAATCTCAACCGGTGAGGCGAAGGTACGCAGTACGAGAGAGGCAACAGCGGGCACTATTTTTTTGCCGCGAACAAGTGATCGAGCGATTTTTCGAACGCGTGATAGCCGATGCGCTCATACAATTCTTCCCGCGTTTGCATGGTGTCGACGACATTCTTTTGTGTGCCGTCTTTGCGAATCGCCTCATAAACGCGCTCGGCCGCTTTGTTCATCGCGCGAAACGCCGACAACGGATAGAGAATCATGCCGATTTTCGCGGCGCGGCATTCGTCGACGGTAAAGTACGGCGTGCTACCAAATTCAGTGATGTTGCACAGCACTGGCACCTTAGTCGCGTCGACCATGCGCTGGTAGGTTGCAAGGTCGGGCACGGCATCGGCAAACACGCCATCGGCACCGGCCTCGACGTATGCCACGAGGCGTTCGATCGCTCGATCGGCACCTTCGCCTTGAAACGCGTCGGTGCGCGCAATGATAAAAAAATCTGGGTCAGTCTTGGCATCAACCGCCGCTTTGACTCGATCGACCATTTCCTCCTTGGAAACGACTTCTTTGCCCGGCCGATGGCCGCAGCGTTTGGCGCCGACTTGGTCTTCGATGTGGCAGGCCGCCGCGCCAAACTTGATGAGCGCCTTCACGCTGCGAGCGATGTTGAATGCGGACGCGCCGAAGCCGGTGTCGATATCGACCAGCAACGGTAAATCGCAGACGTCGGTAATGCGACGAATATCGGTGAGCACATCGTCGAGGTTGTTGATGCCCAAGTCAGGCATGCCGAGCGAACCTGCGGCGACACCGCCGCCCGAGAGATAAATTGCTTTATACCCGGCGCGCTTGGCGAGTAACGCGTGATTGGCGTTAATCGTGCCGATGACTTGCAACGGTGATTCATCGCGGAGAGCTTGGCGGAACTTCGCGCCGGCTGAGTGAATCATGATGTTTCCTTACAAAGCTGGATTTAAATCACTAATGGGGACGGGCAGTTTCAGGCATTGTTGGCTGAAGATACCCGCCGTTATTGGGGTTTGTGCGTCTATGGAGG
>JAYVUH010000293.1:0-12214 GCA_043788115.1 Burkholderiales bacterium | reverse complement strand
GCAGCTTTGGCTGCCATTCAGGCCGCAAAAGCAACGGGCACCAAGCTCTTCGGTGGCGAAGCAACGCTAGACCAGTTTGACGGCTCGATTTCGGGTGAGTTGTTCAATCTGCCTGGTGGTGTTGTTGCAGGTGCCTTAGGCTTCGACGCACGCAAAGAGTCGTACAAGTTTGCCAACGGCGCGCCAAGCGGCCCAACGGGCGGCGTTCGTGACGCACCGTTTGACGCCGAGTTTCCAAAGGTCTCGCGCGACATCAAGGCTTACTACGCCGAAGTTGTTGCGCCACTTCTGAAGAACTTGGATCTGACGCTTGCCGTTCGGCGCGACAAGTACAGCGACTTCGGTACCACCACCAACCCAAAGGCAGCCGTCAAGTTCACGCCGTTCCAGTCGTTGCTCCTGCGCGCCTCGTATAGCGAAGGTTTCCGCGCACCGTCATTCTTCCAGCTCTACAGCGCGCAGTCTGAGTCGCCAATCCCCGGCAACATCGCAGACCCGGTACTCTGTCCGCAGAACCTAGGCAATCCAGCGTTTTGTGCGATTCGGCCGAACGGCCGCAGCGGTGGTAACCCGACGCTGCAACCGGAGACCTCCAAGCAGTGGACTGTCGGATTTGTGCTCGCGCCAACCAATTGGCTCTCGACGAGTGTGGACCTGTGGCAGATTCGTCGTAAAGACATCATCTACTCGCTCACGCCACAAACCGTCGTGGCTAACTTCACGACGTTCCCAGAGAATTTGGTGCGTGGCGCAACGGGTCGCTTGGATGAGCCGGGTGGTTATATCCGTGCCGGTTACGTCAACGCCGATGGCGACATCTTGCGCGGCCTGGAATTCAGCGCCGAAGCCAAGACCAAAATCTGGAATGGCCGCTTGACAACCAGCTTCAACGGCACCTATCTGGAGACCGTTAAATCACGCGTGTTTATCACACAGCCGTACACGAGCTTGGTTGGTATTCAGGATCCAAACTACACGACGCTCTACATCCGCTGGAAACACAACATCAGCGCGACGTACTCGCAAGGCCCGTGGAACTTCACCCTATCGCAGAACTTCACCGGTCGCTACAACGACCAGACTCCGTTTATCCCGCCACCCGGCTTCGACTCAGAAGTCAAGGCCTATGTCACGCATAACGTCTCGACCAGCTACACGGGCTTCAAGAACTTGACGCTGCGTTTTGGTATCAAGAACTTGGCCAATACCAAGCCATCGTTCACGGCGCATAACGTTGACTTCCTGCCAGGTGCGGGCTGGGATGCGCGTGTTGGTGACCCACGTATGCGCGCATTTACGACATCAGCAACATATAAGTTCTAGGCTCACCTAGACTGTTACGGCAATACTGAGGGGTGCTCAAATGAGCACCCCTTATTTTTTGGGGGACCAACATGACTCGCACGACAACTTTTGCGGTTGACCAGCAGGTGCCGCTCGACCAGATCGAGCCACTTGACCATGGTCGTCGCCGCTGGTTGGCATCGCTGCCTCTCGCTATCGGTGCGGCTACGCTTGCGCCAAATGCCAGCGCTGCCGTCAAAGCGCCAGCTGCACGACGGCTGATCAAACCAGCACAGCTCAAGCGCGGCGATCTGGTCGGTGTGACCGCACCTTCCGGTAGTACCAACGCGGCCTATCTCGAACAGCGCGTCAAACACCTTGAGGCTTCTGGGTTCAAGGTGAAGGTATCGAAGAATATTCTCGCCGTGCGTGGCAACACTGCGGGCACGGTTGCCGAGCGCGTCGCCGATTTGCACGAGATGTTTTCCGACCGCGACGTGCGTGCTGTCTGGGCGCTGCGCGGCGGGTCCGGCGCTTCGCAGTTGCTCCCGTCCATCGACTACGCCCTCATCCGCCGTAACCCAAAAATCTTCATCGGGTTTTCCGACATCACCGCGCTGCATTTGGCGATTCTGAAGCATGCGGGGCTGGTCACGTTTCATGGTCCGACGGCGCTTTCACCAACCTCCAGCGACTACTCGACGACGCAGTGGGAAGCATTACTCATGCATCCCCGCGCGCAGACCACGATCTACATGTCAGAGGCGAACCGCGTGGAAGCCGAGAAATCCAACGAGTTTCGCCTGCGCACGCTCGCACCCGGCGTAGCAGAAGGCCAGCTGATCGGCGGTAACCTTTCGGTCTTGTCCGCGCTCATCGGCACACCGTACGCGCCGAACTGGCGCGGTGCGCTGTTGTTCCTAGAGGAAATTCGTGAGGCGCCCTACCGTATCGACCGTATGTTGACCCAGCTCGCGCAATCGCGTCCGTTCAACGAAGCAGCAGGCGTGATGTTGGGGGTATTTCGGCGTAGCGTCGACAGCCCAAGCACAACGACAACGCCCGATACGGAACCACGCCTCACACTACAGATGGCGATCGACGATCACTTCACCAAATTGCGCGTTCCTGCGGTGTACGGTTTTTCGTTTGGGCACATCACGCAAAACGCCACCCTGCCATTGGGTATCCGCGCGCGGCTGGACACCGAGGCGCAAACGTTGACGCTCTTAGAGGCGGCTGTCATTGCACGTTAGCGTAGACACAAAATACCAGCATTGGCGGGCACTTCCAGCCCAAATGCCGTGAAAGCGCCCGCCAACAGGCGAGTTCATGATCGGCTATTTACTTCGCTGAACTGCGGCGGTGTAAAGCGCATCTAGTATTTTTTCCTCGTGGCGGTACATTCCTGAGTACTCACCGCGCGTTGTATCGGGATTGAAACCCGGGCCACCGGTCATAAAAATCATGCCGTCACGCGAGAACGGGTTGAACACCATGGCGGAGGTTAGGCCCCACGCATCGCCGAGGTGGCCGAAGGCACGAAAGCCACCCTGCCGCGCCAAGCGATCACCGTTACCCGCACCGGTGATGTCGAGGAAATGTTGGTTACCAAGCCCCCACGCATTCATCAATCTGATCGCGCTACCAAAGTCGGCCTCGCCGTTGGTTTCACCATTCGTGTCACCATTACTGCCGGCCGAATATTTTTCGCCCTTGCCGTTATGGCGCCACTGCTCGCGCAACATCTCCGCCACGGACGCAGGCTTCAGGATCACCTTGCCTCTATGGCGTCCCTCGTCCATCAGCATGAACATGATCTCAGCGAGGCCTGCGGCTGACATACGGCAATTGCCCTGCGGGCCGAACAACGTCCCGTTGGTACCGATCTTGTAATCCGGTCCCGCGCGTGGCAGCGGTGGCTGCTTGCTGTGATCATCCACCTGCGGTACCCAAGGGCCGCTGGTATTCCAAACCTCTTTGCCATTGACCTCGGTGCGTTTGCGATATAGCGTCGCCAAATTCGCTAAGTCGGGGGCAGAAAGATCGGCGGGATGGAAGCCACCGGGCAACCCCATCGGATCGAGAACAAGTCGGCGCATCAACTTATCAAATCGCTCGTTGGTGACGCACTCCATCACCGTGCCGATAATGCCCCAAGGAAAATTTGCGTATTGAAAATAGCTCCCCGGCTTCGCGTTCTTCGCCCACATCGCGCCCTTACCGTAGTACGCGCCGCTTGGCACAAGCACGTCGCGCAAGTTCACGTTGAGCTTGGCTTCCCAATAGTAACCACCGTCATCGCGTAACGACGACGTATGCGAGAGCATCTGTCGCAGCGTGATCGGTGTATCTGGGAAATTGGGATTGCGCAGCGTGTACCCGAGATACTTGCCGACGTCCTCATCGAGCTTGAGCTTGCCCTCTTCAACCAACTTCATGACACCGAGCGTGGTGATGAGTTTCGAGATCGAGGCGATGCGATACATCGTCTTTGCGTCGGCGGGCTTGCTGTTGGCCGCGTTCACGGGATCGATCCACTTCGACCCGAACTGCTTGTGATAACTGATCTTGCCCGCGCGCACCGCGAGCACTGACAGACTCGCGAGCGGGTGCGTTGGACTATTGACGATCGCCTCGAGGGCTTTGTCGAGCGCCGCATTAGCTGGCAGCAGTCCCGGTATCGTGTGCGTTGCTGGCTTAGCCATCACGTCTCCTCCGCTTAATAACGCTGCTGACCCAAGCATGGTGGATAGTGCGTCACGCCGGTTCATGTCATTTCGCCAAATGAATTGAGCCCAACTCGTCCGCGCGCTTGAGCACCGATCCGCCGGAGGTCATGACATCGAGCATTGCCGCGGTTTCGGCGTCAGGCGTGCCGTCAAACAAACTCTGCCGGTACTTCAACTGGAACGCGCCGATCATGGCACGGGTGGCTTTATCGAGTTCGCCGTTCTGCGGCGGCGCGAAGCCGTGCGTCTCAAGCTTTTGCTGAAACCACAGCACGTTTGGCAGCGTGGTCTCGTAGTAGGCTTTTTTCTCGGCAACCAGCCTTTCATCCGGCCAGGGAATGACGCCCTGGTCCGCCAGTCGCTTCCACGGAAAGCGCGGGCCGGGATCGGTCTTTCTCAGCGGCGCGATATCGCTGTGTCCCAATATGCGATCGGGCTGCACCTTGTGTTCGGCGACAATTTTCTTTACCAACGCCACCACCAAATCCATCTGCGCTTTCGGGAAATCGAAGAACACGCGGCCGCTCGGATCATCGCGGTAGCCGATGTTGACGATTTCAATGCCGATCGAGGCCGCATTCAACTGCGTGTGCCCCTTCCACGAACTCAAGCCGGCGTGATACGCACGACGGGTCTCGTCGACCAACTGAAATATTTTTGGGCCCGAGTGGCCGGGCAGATCGTTCGCGGTATCGGTAACCAAGTAATGGCTGCTGACCGCCTCCTGGGTCAGTACGCGTAGCGATTTTGGATTGTCGATGGCGGTGTAGTGGAGGATCAAGAACTGCGCGCGGCTGTCTTGGCTGACCGACGTATAGGTCTTGTCAATCTGTAGCGTTGAACACCCGCTGAGAACGGCGGCAATCAAGCTGGCGAGGAAGATGGATTTCACGAAGGTTTCCTTTTTTCGGTGCGCTTGCTGAGACGAGATTTCAGTGCCTCACTTCCCCCTTCGGCGAAGGGGGATTGAGGGGGATTGTTAGCGTTTGTGCTTCTACAACGACCGAAAATCTCCCTCGATCCCCCTTTACAAAGGGGGAAGTAGCACCCCAAGCGTTCGGCCGGATTGAACATGACGAAATTCAGCACGCTACTAGGCTGCGGTTCTGGCCGCGATGCGCGATGCCGCAACGTGCGCCTCGGCGACACGAACGGTCAACTGTGCATCTGCCGGAAGCGTAGCGCGTAGATTTTCCTCTATCAGGGGATGCATGCGCGCCGCACCACCCGCCAGTGCGATGGGCCGCAAGCCAAATCGCGCGATCAGCGCATTGCCCAAACGCGCCAACTCCACACCCGCTTGGCAAATGATGGCGCGCGCAAAAGGGTCTTGATCCACCACCGAACTGACCGCGGTCGCGACTTGCCCAACTTCGCCACGATCGCTTGCGTAGAAGAACTGGCGCGAGAACGACCAATCGCTGCCGCCGATGCGCTCAAAAATCGCTGCGGCCATCGGTGAAGACGTCCAGCGTCCCGGCTGTTCATCCTCGCCCCGCCAGATGTGCCGAAGTGCCTCGCGAACAATCCAGAAACCGCCGCCTGCGTCATCCAAATACACGCCTCGCCCGCCAGCGCGGTGCAGTACCTCGGATGTATCCATGTAGGCCGCGATCGATCCGGTACCCGCGTAAATCACATAGCCCTCGCCGGGCTGGAACAAGTCCCGATAGGCAATTTCAATATCGCTGTGTACGTTGACGTTATCGCTGGCAATGCCAAGCGGCGCAGCGATTGCCTGACACAAGCGTTCGTCGCGCGTATCCAGCCCCGTGATGCCGGCACACACAGCGTGTGGTTGTCCAAACGGCAATACCTGCCGCGCAAGTTCGGCCATGGTCGCCGCGATATGCGCGCGACCATCGCCGGTACCCAGTTGCAGCGCCGTCATGCCAGCCACGTATCCGTCGGCAATCAAGTCGCCGTTGGCGCGCGACAGCGCCCAGCGTGTCTTGGTGCCGCCGGAATCCAGCCCGAGACCGATTGTCGAATCGATCACTTGCTCCACACCCGCACCTTGGCCGCCAACATCTGCTCACGCGTCACGCGCACGCGTGCGCTTTCGTTACCGATTCGATCGACCGCCGAGACAACAATCGCTTCTGGCAAACCAGCCATCTCGTCAAACACTGCCTCGTACACATCACGATCAACGGTGTCGTCACCGGCAAATTCGATCGATAGCCGCCATTTGCCCTCTTGCAGCGTCCAGATGGCGTAGCGGGATGTGCTTGCCCCCTTGTCACGCACCATATTGAAACGAATCTTGTGCGGCCGATCTTGATCGCGCGTTAATACAACCAGTGGCGGCGGCGGTGCAAGCTTGCCGAGCCACGGCGAGGCGGGGACCAATGCCGGTGATGGATAAAGCACCTTTAACTGGTCGTTGATGCCTTTACGATTCTGCGATAACGCCACCATACTGAAATGTACGTGACCTGCAACCAGCATGTCGGACACCGCCTTGCTGCGTGTGAGCGAAATCTGGTCACCGATTTCTTTCGGCATCCACGACTTCGGCGTGTCATTGATACGGCTGGTATAAATGCCCGGCCACAGATGACGGCCTGCCGTGTTTTCTTTCGCCCAATAATCTAGCAACACGCCATACGCCTGCGGTGCCTGATCGATGGGCCAATAGAGCTGCGGCGTGAAGTAATCGAGCCAGCCGCGTTGCAGCCACAGCTCGGCGTCGGCATACAGCTTGTCGTACTGGCTGAACCCGGCAATTCCCGGCGGCCTCTTGTCGGGCTTGCCCAATCCAAACGGCGAGATGCCAAATTTCACCGCAGGCTTCTCGCGCTTGATACCCGCGTAAATGCGCTCAATGAGTGCGTTGACATTCTCCCGACGCCAATCCGCCCGGGCGAGTTTGCCACCCGTTGTGAGATAGCGTTGCCATGCCGGTTCATCCGGGAACGGCAGCTCGGCGCGCGGTTGTGGTGTGTCGTCAGGCGATGGTGACGGTGTTTCAGTGCCCGGCACTGGCACTGGATACGGATAGAAGTAGTCGTCGATGTGTACGCCGTCAATGTCGTAACGCTTAACGACATCGACGATCACGTTGAGTGTGTGATCAGACGCCGCCGCCTCGCCCGGATCCATCCATAAATATCCGCCGTAGGACTTCACCGCTTGCGGCTGGGTGTTGCTAATGTGATTTTTTGCCGTGGGTGACTTGGCCTGGGTATGCCGAGCGCGATACGGATTGAACCAAGCGTGCAGTTCAAGGCCGCGCTTGTGCGCCTCATCAACCCACATCTTCAGAGGATCGTAGTACGGCTCAGGGGCTTTGCCCTGCTCACCCGTCAGATACTCAGACCACGGTTCAAGTTTTGAGTCGTACAGCGCATCGGCACTGGTACGCACCTGCAAGACAATCGCATTCATATTGAGCTCACGAACACGCTCAACGGTGGCGATGATTTCGGCCTGCTGTTGTGCGACCGACAAGTCGCGCTTAGAGGGCCAGTCGATATTGGCGACGGTCGCGACCCATACCGCGCGAAATTCGCGCGGTGTTGGCGGCGCTTCCTGAGGCGGGGCATCAAGCTTCGGGCCGGTGTTGGTGCACGAGCCAAGCAGGAGTGCAAACGCAACCGCCGCAACGCGTTGCAACGCGAGGACTAGACTTTGATAAACCATTTTCTCCTCCACATAACCCAACCGATGACAAACATCGTGAGATTGAACAGCACCGCAAACAGCAACGACTGATTGACCGGGGCCAATGACGACGCCTTGATCGGTGCATAGAGCATCGCCTTCAACGAGAGCATTTTGCCGTCGTCGCCAGCGAACTTGATTAAGCCGAGCAGCTTGGCGACTAAGCCCGAGAAGGCAAAGATAAAAAGTGCATTCATGCCGTAGATAGTGAGCGGTAAAAACCACTTTTGCGATTGCTTACGCAGCCGCGCGGAATCGCTGCCATCAATCAGCCAATAAAAACACGCGAACACCAACAGTCCCCAACCGGTCATGAACACCGCATAGGACGCCGACCACAAGCTCTTGTTGATTGGCATGAGCGTCGCATCAAGCATGGCGCCGATCCACAGGCACAGCAAGCCGGCAATCATCATCCACACCGTCTTTTCGGCGCGACTGGCATCGACCGCAAGCCAGTGGCCGAGCAGTACACCAAACAGCATGCTGGTCAACGCGGGAATGGTCGAGAACAACCCTTCCGGGTCCCACGTTTTCGACTTCACCCACATATGGCCGGTAAGAAAGATTCGGTCAACGTAGGCACCCAAATCACGGCCGGGCTCCAGTGCGCCCGCGACGACAACGCCGTTCACGTCGGGCACCGGTATCAGCAACATAGCGGCGGTGTAGAAAGCGAGCAGTGCAACGATCCACACGCACTGCTGCCGCCAGCTAAACCACAACACAATCGGTGCAGCGAGCGCGGTGCACAACGCAATGCGTTGCAGCACGCCGGGAATGCGCAGCGTGTCAAGATTGAAGTTGGGGATGAAATTGAGCGTGAGGCCAATCAGAAAAATAATGCCGGCGCGCTTCCACAACAACAACATCATCGCGAGCTTGTCTTCCACAGCGCCGGGATTGGCGGCGCGACGGTTAGCCAAAGAGAACGTCATCGACACGCCGCAGATGAACAGGAAGAACGGAAAAATCCAATCGGTGAACGTCCAGCCATTCCATTCAGCGTGTGCGAGCTGCGGATAAAGGCTCCCCCAGTCGCCGGGGTTGTTGACCAGCACCATGCCGGCGATGGTGAAGCCGCGGAAGGCGTCGAGCGAAACGAGGCGGGTGCCACTCATGCGGCTGATATCCGACACTTAAAAAGAGTTGGCGCCCCACTTTGAGTCGTCGTACCGCCCTTCGACGGGCACAGGGTAGACCGGGCGCATACCCGGGCCGGCACCCAAGTTTCTATGCCGCCTAAACACGACCAACTTGGATCCCGACCGGAGCCTGCCCTCGAACGATTGAATCGGGGGTCGGGATGACAGTTTGGTGTGCTGAGCTTCGGAGACATGCCCCTTATGAATCGGGCACTTCCAAGCATTTCTGCTCTGAACTCCCCGCCAATACTAGGCTTTTGCATCTTCCACCTTTTTACCAAACGCCGGATCGATCTTCAGAAAGAACGTGACGATGATCGAGGGAATGGTGCAAATACAAACCCAGATAAAGAAGTGCGGATAGCCCAGCTGCGTTTGTATCCAACCGCTCACCATCCCCGGCAACATCATGCCTAGCGCCATGAAGCCGGTGCAAATTGCGTAATGCGCAGTCTTATGCGCACCGTCGGCGACCATGATCATGAATAGCAGGTAAGCGGCAAAGCCAAACCCGTAGCCGAGCTGCTCGACGACAATCGCGGTGGTAATAATGACGTGGCTGGTCGGCTGGGTGTAGGCCAAGAACACGAAGGCGAGATTCGGGATGTGCACCGCAAACAGCATCGGCCAAATCCATTTTTTTAGGCCGCCACGCGAAATTGTTACGCCGCCAAGAATGCCACCGATCGTGAGGGCCAGCACGCCGTAGGTACCGTAAACCAGTCCGACATCGGATGTCGTCAATCCCAACCCCCCTTTGATCGCAGGATCGAGCAGAAACGGCGCCACCAATTTCAGCGCCTGTGCCTCACCCAAGCGGAACGTCAGCAGGAAAGCGAGGATCAGCCAGATTTCCTTGCGCGCAAAAAACGATTTGAAGGTGACCAGAAAATCTGTGAATACATTGCCGCTGCCGGTAACGGTAACGTCACTGGCGGGCGTCGGTAGTACGAACTTGTGATAAACGCAAAGCAGCAGAAACATGGCCGCCAGCACCCAGAACACGATCGACCACGCCATGGCGACGTCGCCCGTGCTCTCGGTCAGTTTGCCCGCCATGTATACCAAACCACCCTGCCCAGAGATCATGGCGATACGGTAGAAGGTGGAACGCACACCGACAAACGCGGCCTGCTGGTGCTGCTTCAGCGCCAGCATGTAAAAGCCATCGGCCGCGATATCGTGCGTGGCTGAGCTGAACGCCATCAGCCAAAACACCGCAAGCGTAATCTGAAAAAAATGCGATGTCGGGATGGTGAGCGCGACCATCGCCAGCGAGGTGCCGATGACAAACTGCAGCGAGACGATCCAAAAGCGCTTGGTACGGAACAAATCGACAATCGGTGCCCACAGTGGCTTGATCACCCACGGCAGGTACAGCCAACTGGTGTAGAGGGCGATGTCGGTGTTTGAGATGCCGAGGTTCTTGTACATGATGACCGAGAGGGTCATCACCACCACATACGGGATGCCCTGGCCGAAGTACAACGTGGGGATCCACGCCCACGGCGACTTCGCTGCGGCTGGCGGGCCCATTGCCGTCGGGAGCAGTGTTGCCACTGGTTCTGTCATCGCAAGCTACTTTCTGTTATCCGCAACGCCGTTCACGAGCAAGGTCGTCACTGATCGAGCGCGCGACGTATGCTACCTTTGTTTGCGGCGAGAAGACCAGTTGCCTCGTTCACAGAAACACCTTTTTTGATCGCGACCACCGCCGTCTTCACATGATACCCGCAGGCTTCCAGCGTCGTCGTCGCCAGCGCGTCATCGCAACCGGTGGCGAGCATGGTCAAACGTACCGTTCGCGCGATCAATTTTTTGTTGGTCGGCTTCACATCAACCATCAGATTGCCGTACACCTTATTCAGCTTCACCATCAATGCGCTAGAGAAGGTGTTGAGTGTGATTTTTTGCGCGGTACCGGCTTTCAAGCGTGTGCTGCCGGAAATGATTTCGGCGCCGGTATCAAGCGTGATGCCGATTTCCGCTGCGGCAGTGACTGGCGCGCTAGGATTGTTTGAAATGCCGATGGTCAGTGCGCCGCGCCGCCGCGCTTCGTCGACGGCGCCCAGCGCATAGGGCGTGGTGCCGGACGCCGCGAGCACCAGCACGACGTCATTGGTCGCCACGTTCAGCCCGGCGATGTCGTTGGCACCCAGGTCGCGGCTGTCCTCCGCGCCCTCGACCGCTTTGTAGAGCGCCTCCGCACCGCCCGCCAACACGGCGATCGCACGCTCGTGCGGCCAAGAAAATGTCGGGTAGAGCTCGACACTGTCGAGCAAACCCAGCCGCCCTGACGTTCCGGCACCAGCGTAAATGATGCGGCCACCAGCCTCTATCCTTGGCAGAGCCGCTTCAACCGCACGCGCGATGTCCTTGCTCGCCGCGCGCACCGCCGCGACCGCATTGACTTGATCGTCGATGAACGCATTCACCAGCGCTTCCGACGGGTACTGATCCAGATCCGAGTGGGCAGCGCTTGGCGTTTCTGTCTTGAGCATACAAACCTAACTAAAAATACAAAGTCTAGTATTGACGGGAACTTCCAGCCATAAGTGCCTGAAGATGCCCGCGCTTAAACGAGTTTGCGTTACTGCGTTTGTTGCTACCCCTGTTGCTACGTTTATTACTGCGTTCGCCCACACCGAAATGCCGTGCACTAAACTTGAATGCGGTAACTTTAATACCAATAGAATACCAGCTGGCGGCCGATTGAGGTTGGCCGCACAGCTTAGCGCCACTTGCAACCGCATCGGAACTGCCATGATCCTGCACCCGACTATTCGCCTCGCAAATCCGATTCTGGGCCTGACCGACACGGCGCTAGTGGCGATGATATTGGCAACATCACTGCTGCTAACCGGTTGCCAGACGCTGCCGTCCAACACAGCAGCTGCTGAAGCGGCCGAACTGCGTGAAGTGCGCGGCACCTGGATCACCACCACCGCCAATACGGCGATTGCCACGCCGGGCGACACAGCGACGACGATGCGCCGCCTGCGCGAGATCGGCTTGAATACGGTCTATGTCGAAGTGTGGAAGAACGGTTACACGCAGTACCCCTCTGAGGTGCTCAAACGCACGGTTGGTATTGATCGCAGACCGGCGCTGATGCCACAGGATCCGAGCGACAAACCCGATGTGCTACGACAGCCGGGCCGTGACTTGTTGCAGGAAATGTTGATTGAGGCACATCGCAATGGACTCATCACCGTTGCCT
Organism: Burkholderiales bacterium; assembly: GCA_043788115.1. Classification (GTDB taxonomy): domain Bacteria; phylum Pseudomonadota; class Gammaproteobacteria; order Burkholderiales; family Usitatibacteraceae; genus UKL13-2. The sequence continues at coordinate 167 of JAYVUH010000293.1, read as the reverse complement.
GGTTCGAGTACGGCTTCATGGCTGCACACAAATCGACCAATCCGCATTTGCGCCGCATGAAGCAAGACTGGCTGTCGCGAGACATCAACGGTAACGAGGTCGCGCCGAATGGCTTTGTTTGGATGAATCCGCTGCATCCTGAAGCGCGACAGTTTCTGCTCGACCTG
>JAYVUH010000292.1:0-2952 GCA_043788115.1 Burkholderiales bacterium | reverse complement strand
CCACAGGGCCGCTTCAATGCCGGCAAGTTAATGCCCGGTGGCGATCTCCATCGCGCCTATACGCCCTCGTTTGGGCTGCTCGGTGCCGAATCGTTGATTCTCGAACAATCCGATATCGGTGCGATTGCCGATTCGATCAAAGATTGCTTGCGCTGCGGCAAATGTAAGCCCGTTTGCGCCACGCACGTGCCGTGCGCCAACCTGCTCTACAGCCCGCGCAACAAGATCCTCGGCACCTCGTTGTTAATCGAGGCCTTCCTATATGAAGAGCAGACGCGGCGCGGCGTGTCGCTGCGACACTTTGATGAATTCTCGGACGTAGCGGACCACTGCACCGTTTGCCACAAATGTGAGAACCCGTGCCCCGTCGATATCGACTTCGGCGACGTCTCCATCGCCATGCGTAACCTCTTGCGCAAAGAGGGCAAGAGGACGTTCAATCCCGGCACGGCGGCGGCGATGTTCTATTTAAACGCCACCGACCCCGCCACCATCAAATTCACCAAGACGTTGATGATCGACTGGGGCTTCAAGTTGCAGCGCGCTGCGCACGCCATCGCCAAGAAATTCATCCTGCCGCAAATGCAAACCAAGCGGCCGCCCGCCACGGTCGGCAAACCCACCATCAAGGCGCAGGTCATTCACTTCATCAACAAGCCGATGCCGGGCGGATTGCCGAAGAAAACCGCCCGTGCGCTGTTAGATGTTGAAGACAACAAGATCGTGCCGGTGATTCGCGATGCCGCGCGCACGACGGTGGATACGGAAGCCGTGTTTTACTTCCCCGGCTGCGGCTCAGAGCGATTGTTCGGTCAAGTTGGATTGGCAACGCAGGCAATGCTGTATCACGTCGGCGTGCAAACGGTGTTGCCGCCCGGCTACCTGTGCTGCGGGTATCCACAGACGGCATCCGGCAACGCCGACAAGGGTCAGGAAATCATCACCGACAATCGGGTGCTGTTCCACCGCCTCGCCAACACCCTCAACTACCTCGATATCAAGACGGTGTTGGTGTCGTGCGGCACCTGCATGGACCAATTGCAGAAGTATGAATTCGAAAAAATCTTCCCCGGCTGCCGTTTGCTGGACATCCACGAGTACCTGCTCGAAAAAGGCATGAAGATCGACAGCGTGACCGGCGTTCGCTACATGTACCACGACCCCTGCCACAGCCCGATGAAGACCTACCAGCCGATGAAGGTCGTTGCAGAATTGATGGGCGACAACAAGGTCGACGAAAACACCCGCTGCTGCGGCGAATCCGGCACGCTCGCCGTCACCCGTCCAGACATCTCCACACAAGTCCGTTTTCGCAAAGAAGAGGAAATGAAAAAGGGCGCTGACAAATTGCGCGGCGATGGATTTGGCGGGCCGGTCAAGATCCTCACCTCATGTCCATCCTGCTTGCAGGGTTTGTCACGTTTTGACGACGATAGTGGCACGACGGCAGACTACATCGTGGTTGAAATCGCCAAGCACGTGTTGGGGCCGAATTGGATGCGGGAATTCGTGGATAGGGCCAATCACGGCGGGATTGAGAGAGTGCTTTTATGATCGTTGTTGTCTCCCGCCGTCGCCCTCTCTCCCGCAACGGGCGAAAGGGGCATGATGATTTTGGCTGCGCCCAAATGATTGTGGTTGGTGGAATTGAGCGCGCGCTCTTATAGGAACAGCCGGTCTGGTTGGGCGTTGTACGAAAAGTTCCCCATCGCCCATCAAGATTTCGCACAATCTCTGCCGCCTTTGCACACGTCGGCGCGCTAGAATCAAGCCACTTTCTCTAGGGCTTTGACGATGGCATATTTCGACTTGACCTCACGACGCGCGCCGCTCGCCTCCGCACTGCTGTCAATTGGCTTGCTCGCGGGCTGCGCGGTGCATGCGCCGATGGAGGACACCCGTGTGAACGCCGTGGGTAGAAGTCTTGCCGCGCCCCCTCCAGGCATGACCGCCGCCCTGCCGGTGCCGTCGACGCCTGGTGACTGCGGAGCAATCCCATCCATGAGCGATGCGGCGGCGGCAATTTCGCTTGGCATGAATGAGCAGATGCTCAGTGCGATCAAAGAGGTCCGCCCGATCGATAACGCATCGGTCTGCGCGATGTCGTGGGAACAGCGCAACGCGGCGATGCTCGACTATCGCAATAAGTATCGCAATCGCAACAAGGCTAAAGCTCGTGCACCCGCTAGAGAGTACATGCTCACTTGGGACGCAGATGACTTGGGCAGATTGCCGACCAGCACGCAAATCCTAAAGGCAGAATCTGCCCGTCGATCAATGCTTGGCGATCGAACCGGCACATTTTCCGCCGGTGCCGCAGGAAACAAAGCAGCGGGCATCAGCAGCAACCAATGGACCTTCCTCGGCCCGGGAAACGTCGGCGGTCGGATTCGCGCCATCGTTTTCGACCCGCGCAACCCGTCGCGGTTTTTCATCGGTGCTGCTTCGGGTGGCATTTGGTTGACTATCAACGCCGGACAGTCGTACACCGCCGTTGCCGATTTCATGGGCAATCTTGCCATCGGTGCCCTGACCATCGACCCCTCTAACCCAAACGTCATGTACGCCGGTACCGGCGAGAGCTCGGCAGGACTGGCCGGCATCGGCATGTTCAAAAGCACGGACGGCGGCCTCACCTGGAATTTTCTTCTCTCGACCACCACCGACACCACGCTAAATCCGAACGGCGCGGATTGGGGAACGGTGAATCGCATTGCCGTGCACCCGACGAATTCGAACATTGTGCTGGCGGGCACCGGATTCACCACTGGTGCGCTGTTTCGCTCGACCAACGCCGGCCAGACGTGGACCAAAGTGCGGAGCGAGTCTGCGGCCGACATTCAGTTCGACCGACTTAATCCCGATCGGGTGCTCGCGGCGGGACTGGCCGGCTACACCTATCTTTCCACCGATGCGGGCACAACGTGGACCAACTCGCCCAAGCTGTTTTCG
>JAYVUH010000291.1:0-9275 GCA_043788115.1 Burkholderiales bacterium | reverse complement strand
CCGACGCGTCTACAGCCCATTCTGCGCGTTGCCGTGGAAAGATTTGCCGCCGAGCAAAGCTTGAAGGCTGAACTTGTGCAGACAAAAAGCGCGCTGTCGGAGCGCAAGCTGGTCGACCGCGCCAAAGGGCTGATCATGAAACGCGAAGGGGTTGACGAAGATGCGGCATTCCGACTACTACGTAAATTTGCAATGGACAAGGGCATTCGAATGGGGGACGCCTCGGCGCGGATGATCGAGATCATCACGGCGCTCGGGTAGCGACGGATGCTGCGCGGATTTGGTGCGCCGCACCAAATTCTGCACTATTTTGGTCGCGACGGACCGGCGCTCGGCGACTGATTCTTGGCCGATCGGTTTGGGAAGGTCTTTGGAAAGCCCCGCCATTGCTGGTGTTTGGCGCCAATTGCGAAGGTTGGCACCAAACTTGCGGTAGGTTCAGCAATCTTCTTTGGACAATGACGTCCAGCGGACGTCGGTATCCCCGACGTCGGCTGGACGTTTTTTTCGCCCGCACTTTCTATTTATGACGACAAGGACTCTCAGATGGCTGACGACAACAAAACAACCGGCGCACCCGAATCTACGGAAATCGGGCGACGACACTTTTTGCAATCTACCACCGGTGTACTCGGTGCGTCGGCCCTGATGTCGCTGGTGCCAAACCCCGTGAGAACCGGCGCTTGGGCGGCTGGCTCCGACAAGCCGGAAAAGACCGACGTCAAGATCGGCTTTATTCCGCTCACCGACTGTGCGTCTGTGGTGATGGCCGCCACAATGGAATTCGATAAAAAGTACGGTATCAACATCATCCTATCTAAAGAGTCGTCGTGGGCCTCGGTGCGCGACAAGCTCGTCAACGGAGAGTTGGATGCGGCGCATGTTTTGTACGGCTTGGTTTACGGGGTAAACATGGGTATCGGTGGGCCGAAGAAAGACATGGCCAACCTGATGACGATCAATCACAACGGGCAGGCGATTACGCTCGCCAACAAATTCGCAGAAAAAGGTGCCAAAGACGGTGCCAGCCTGAAGAAATTCATCGACGCCAACAAAGGCGAATACACCTTTGCGCAGACATTTCCAACCGGCACACACGCGATGTGGCTCTATTACTGGCTGGCCACGTATGGTATCGACCCCCTCAAGGATGTCAAAACCATCACCATTCCGCCGCCGCAGATGGTGGCGAATATGCGCGTCGGAAACATGGACGGCTTCTGTGTTGGCGAGCCTTGGAACAATCGCGCCATCTTCGACAAGATCGGCTTCACTGCCGAGACGACGCAAGGCATCTGGAAAGACCATCCAGAAAAAATCCTCGGCACAACTGCAGAGTTCGCGCAAAAAAATCCGAACACATGCCGAGCATTGATTGCCGCCGTGCTCGATGCCAGTAAATATATTGACGTGATGGCAAACCGACGCAAAGTTGCCGAAACGATTGCTGATAAGTCGTACGTCAATTGTCCGGTTGATGTGATCGATCAGCGCCTCGCCGGTGACTACGACAACGGTATAGGCAAAAAGTGGAAGGATGCCGACTATATGAAGTTCTATGCCGACGGCGCGGTGACCTTCCCTTACGCCTCCGACGGCATGTGGTTCCTGACGCAGCACAAGCGCTGGGGCTTGCTTAAGGAAGACGTTGATTACGCGGCGGTTGCAAAGAAAATCAATCAGGTTGCGCTGTACAAGGACGCGGCAGCCATGACCAAAACGCCTGTGCCGAAGAGTGACATGCGCACCTCGAAGCTGATTGATGGCGTCGTCTGGGACGGCAAGGATCCAGCCAAGTACGCGGCGTCTTTCAAGATCAAAGCCTGACCGCGGCTGCGCTGAAAACCATGACTGCACTTGCCCCCACTCCGTCAGAGACCACGCGCAGCATTGGCGACACCGAAGCGACATCAGAGGTGGCGCCAATGCTGCGCGTGGTCACGCCTGTCAAACCCGGACTTGGAAAGACGATTTGGAGCGTCATTAAAGTTGTGCTGCCACCGTTGCTGGGCATCCTGCTTTTCCTCGGTGTTTGGGCGCTGATATCGCAATCGAACAGCCAACTGCCAAGCCCGGTCAAAACGTGGGCGTCGGCCGTCGATGTGTTCTCCAAACCGTTCTACAAGAACGGGCCGAACGACCAGGGCATTGGCTGGAACATCCTTTCATCATTGCAGCGCGTGGGCATCGGCTTCGGACTTGCCGCATTGCTGGGCATTCCGATCGGCTTTTTGATTGGTCGTGTGCCGTTCATCAACGGCATGCTGGCGCCAATCATCGCAATGTTGCGCCCGGTGTCGCCGCTAGCGTGGCTACCGATTGGTCTGTTGGTATTCAAAGCGGCCAACCCAGCCGCGATCTGGGTGATCTTCATCTCCTCGATCTGGCCGATGATCATTAACACTGCCGTCGGTGTGTCGCGGGTGCCGCAGGATTACCTCAACGTTGCGCGCGTGCTCGACCTCTCGACCTGGAAAGTGCTGACGCGCATTTTGCTACCCGCGACGCTGCCCTACATCTTGACTGGCGTGCGTTTGTCAATCGGCGTGGCGTGGCTGGTGATCGTTGCAGCCGAAATGCTGACCGGCGGTGTCGGTATTGGCTTCTGGGTGTGGGACGAGTGGAACAACCTCAATGTTGAGCACATCATCATCGCCATTTTTGTGGTCGGCGTCGTCGGCTTGCTACTGGAGCAGTTGCTGGTGTGGACCGCGAAGAAATTCTCCTACGACTACCAAGCCTGAGAACCAACATGCAAAAATTTCTCTCGATCGAAAACGTTGGTATGGTGTTTGAAACCAAGCGCGGGCCGTTTGAAGCCCTTCGCAGTGTCGACTTGAGCGCCGACGAGGGCGAATTCATTACGCTCATCGGCCACTCCGGCTGCGGCAAATCGACGCTGTTGAACATGATCGCAGGACTCACCTATCCGACCATGGGTGGCTTGATTTGCGCTGGGCGCGAGATCAAGGGTGCCGGCCCTGACCGTGCGGTAGTGTTTCAAAATCATTCATTGCTGCCGTGGCTAACTTGCTTTGACAATGTGTACCTAGCGGTCGAACGCGTATTTGCTGCAACGGAAACAAAATCGCAGTTGAAGGCGCGTACCCACGCAGCATTGAAACTGGTAGGTCTAGCACACGCCGAGTTGAAGCACCCGAACGAGATTTCCGGCGGCATGAAGCAGCGCGTGGGTATTGCCCGCGCCATTGGCATGCAGCCCAAGATCTTGCTGCTCGACGAGCCTTTCGGCGCGCTCGACGCTCTCACACGCGCGAAGCTGCAAGATGAATTGATGGTGATTGTCAACGACCTGAAATCCACGGTCGTCATGGTGACTCACGATGTTGATGAGGCGGTGTTGCTTTCAGACCGCATTGTTATGATGACCAATGGCCCCGCTGCGACCATTGGCGAAATCGTCACGGTTCCGTTGGCGCGACCGCGCGAACGTTTAGCGCTCGTTGCTGATCCGGTGTACATCGATTGCCGTCGGCAGGTGCTCGAGTTTTTGTACCAGAAGCAATTGAAGGTGGCGGCTTGAACATGATGTCGAAGCTAAAGCTCGTCGTGGTCGGCAACGGAATGGCCGGGGTCCGCGCCGTCGAGGAGCTGCTAAAACTCGCCCCAGACCTCTACGACATCGTGGTCTTCGGTGCCGAGCCGCACCCAAACTACAATCGCATCCTGCTGTCGCCGGTGTTGGCGGGCGAGCAGACCTTGCAGGACATTGTGCTGAATGACTTCGCTTGGTACGAAGAAAATAAGATCCGTTTGCACACGTCGAAAAAAGTCATCAAGATCGACCGCAAGGCGCGCGAGGTGATGGCCGACGACGGCACCATTGAAGCCTACGACCGATTGCTTCTCGCGACTGGCTCAAATCCGTTCATCCTGCCGATTGAAGGCGTGAAACTGGACGGCGTGCTGACATATCGCGATATCTACGACACGGAACAAATGATCGAGGCGGCGGGCACGTATCGAGACGCTGTCGTCATTGGCGGCGGGCTGCTCGGACTCGAAGCCGCCAACGGCCTCAAATTGCGCGGCATGAGTGTCACCGTTGTGCACTTGATGCCGTGGTTGATGGAGCGCCAACTCGACAAACCCGCATCGCAATTGCTGCAAAAGTCGCTCGAAGAAAAAGGCCTCGCATTCCGATTGGAGGCGCAGACCGAGACGCTAATCGGTGACGCAGGTGGTCGCGTTTCCGTCGTCAAGCTGAAAGGTGGCGAATTGATTGCCGCACAGTTGGTCGTGATGGCGGTGGGAATTCGCCCAAATACCGTACTCGCAGAATCGTGCGGGCTCTATTGCAACCGAGGCGTGGTGGTGAATGACACCATGCAGACCTATGACCCGCGAATTTACGCGGTCGGCGAATGCGTGAGCCATCGCGGCGTCGCCTATGGCTTGGTCGCACCGTTATTCGAGCAAGCAAAGGTAGCGGCGAATCATCTCGCGCTATATGGCATCGGCCGCTACACAGGCTCGCAGGTGTCGACCAAATTAAAAGTCACCGGTGTTGATCTTTTCTCAGCGGGCAATTTTGTCGGCGGCGAAGGTTGTGAAGACATCGTATTGACTGATCCCGGTGCAGGCGTCTACAAGAAGCTGGTGTTGAAAGACGACAAGCTGATCGGCGCAGTGATGGTCGGTGACACCGTCGATGGCGCGTGGTACTACCAACTCTTGCGCGATGGCACCAACGTGGCTGCCATGCGCGATCGCTTGATGTGGGGCGAATCCAATTTAGGCGACACAGGTCACCAAGGGCAAAACAAAGCGGCCGCGATGGCCGATACCGCTGAGGTGTGCGGCTGCAACGGCGTGTGCAAAGGCACGATCGTCAAAGCGATCAAGGCCAAGGGTCTCTTCACGCTCGACGAGGTGCGTAAACACACCAAAGCCTCCAGTTCGTGTGGTTCGTGTACGGGCTTGGTCGAGCAGATCCTCATGTTCACCGCTGGTGGTGACTACTCTGAGGCACCAAAGAAAAAGGCGATGTGCGGCTGTACCGATCACACGCATCAGGACGTTCGCGATGCAATTCGCACTGAACACTTGCTCACGATTCCGTCGGTGTATCGGTTTATGAATTGGCGGACGCCCAACGGCTGTGCAAGCTGCCGACCGGCAATCAACTATTACCTGCTTTCGACCTGGCCACGCGAAGCGAAGGATGATCCGCAGTCGCGCTTCATCAACGAGCGCTCGCACGCCAATATCCAGAAAGACGGCACGTACTCAGTTATTCCACGCATGTGGGGCGGCATGACCAATAGTCGCGAGCTACGTCGCATTGCAGATGTGGTGGACCAATACAAGATTCCCGCGCTGAAAGTTACCGGTGGGCAACGTCTCGATTTGCTCGGCGTAAAAAAAGAAGACTTGCCGGCCGTCTGGAAAGCGCTCGACATGCCCTCAGGCCACGCCTACGCAAAAGCACTGCGTACTGTCAAAACCTGCGTCGGCTCGGATTGGTGTCGTTTCGGCACGCAAGACTCAACCAAGATGGGGCAAGAGTTGGAGCGTTCCCTGTGGCGCATGCAGGCACCGCATAAGGTCAAGCTTGCCGTGTCGGGCTGCCCGCGAAACTGCGCCGAGTCCGGCATCAAGGACGTCGGCGTCATCGGCGTTGATTCTGGCTGGGAGATCTACGTTGCTGGTAACGGCGGTATCAAGACCGAGGTTGCACAGTTCTTCTGCAAAGTTAAAACGCACGCTGAAGTGCTGGAGTACAGCGGTGCGTTCTTGCAGCTCTATCGAGATGAGGGTTGGTACCTTGAACGCACCGTGCACTACGTCAATCGTGTCGGCCTCGATTACGTGAAGAAAAAATTGCTGGACGACGCCGATAATCGCCGCGCGCTGTGGGAGCGTTTGCAGTTCACGCTCGACGGCGAGCCCGATCCGTGGCACGAACCTGAGCGCGCGCAGGTCGATTTGAAGCAGTTCATTCCGATTGCGGTGGTGGCGTGAACGCGCTCTCACTTGGAAGTGAAAAGCGCCAGTTGGAGCGCTGCTTCAGGCATAAAGGCCTCAAAGTGCCCGCAAATAGGCGAGTTTCATGATGAGTTTTATTGTCATTTGCAAACTCGACGACATCCCGGCCCTTGGCGCACGACGCTTCAATCGCGAAGATGGCAAAGTCATTGCGATTTTTCGCACCGCGACCGATAGCGTATTTGCGCTCGAAGACAAGTGCCCGCACAAAGGCGGGCCGCTGTCTCAGGGCATTGTGTTCGGGGAATCTGTCGCGTGCCCAATGCACAACTGGTGCGTCAGCTTGAAAGACGGCCATGCGGCGTTGCCCGATGTTGGAGTTGCTGAAAAATACAGCGTGAAACTCGTCGATGGCCAAGTTGCGCTTGCTCCATGGTCGGCGGAAGTGGTCGCAATGCCGTGTGCGGCTGAGTAGCGATGGCAACCTCGGTCATTGAGACAAAATCAACCTGCTGCTACTGCGGTACCGGCTGCGGCGTGGTGATCGAATCGCGTGACGGTGCGATCACCGGCATACGCGGTGATGAAGCGCACCCCGCCAACTTCGGTAAGCTCTGCACTAAAGGCACAACGCTCGCGCTCACTATGCAGCCATCGGCCATGATCGGTCGGGCGCGGTTTCCGGAAATGCGTACTGAGCGTTCGAAACCGCGCACCCGCACCACGTGGGATGCGGCGCTCGACACGCTGGCCGATAAATTTGCACAGACCATCCGCACGCACGGTACCGATTCAGTCGGCTTCTACGTTTCGGGCCAGTTGCTAACCGAGGATTACTACGTCTTCAACAAGCTCGCCAAGGGCTTGATTGGCACCAATAACATCGATACAAATTCGCGGCTGTGCATGTCCTCCGCCGTTACCGGCTACACGCAAACACTCGGTGTTGACGCGCCGCCATGCAGCTATGAAGACATCGATCGCGCGAGTTGTCTATTCATCGCGGGCTCCAATACTGCGGTTGCACACCCGGTGTTGTACCAGCGCATTGATGCGGCCCGCGCCGCGAATCCTGCGATCAAAGTCATCGTCGTCGATCCACGTCGCACCGATACCGCCGCCGGCGCAGATTTGCACTTGCAAATCCTGCCCGGTACTGACGTCGCTCTCTTTCACGCCATGCTGCACGTGATGCTGTGGGAAGAGTGGGTGGATCGTGACTACATCGACGCCCACACCGAAGGTTTTGAAGCGCTGCGTACCTTGGTGCGCGAAACCAGCCCCGCGATTGCGGCTGAGATTTGCGGCGTACCGGCTGCCGATATCGTTATAGCAGCGAAGTGGTTTGCCAGGTCCGCCGCTACGCTGAGTTTGTATTGCCAAGGCTTGAATCAATCCGCAAGCGGAACGGCGAAGAACGCAGGCTTGATCAACCTTCACCTAGCAACTGGTCAAATCGGCAAGCCGGGCGCCGGGCCGTTCAGTTTGACCGGCCAGCCCAACGCCATGGGTGGCCGCGAAGTTGGCGGACTCGCTACCACGCTCGCTGCGCATCGTGACATTGCAAACGCTGCTCACCGTGAAGAAGTACGCGCGTTTTGGAATGCAGATCGAATCTCGTCCGAGCGCGGCAAAACAGCGGTAGAAATGTTTGCCGCCGCGAAGACCGGCGAGATCAAGATTCTTTGGATCGTCTGTACCAACCCTGCCCAGTCGCTGCCCGATTTAGGGGAAGTGCGCGCGGCACTTGAGACAGCTGAACTCGTTATCGTGCAGGACGCCTATCGCAGCACGGAAACCGTTGCGTTCGCTGACGTATTGCTGGCGGCGACGAGTTGGGGCGAAAAAGAAGGTACGGTGACGAACTCCGAGCGCCGCATCTCGCGTGTGCGCGCAGCCGCTCCCGCGCCAGGTGAAGCGCGCCACGATTGGCGCATCGCTCGCGACTTTGGACGTTTGCTCGAACAAAAACTTCGACCAAGCGCGCCCTCGATGTTTGATTTCGACGCGCCCGAAGATGTTTGGAACGAACACCGCGAACTTACGCGCGGACGCGACCTCGATATCACTGGCCTGTCTTACGCAATGCTTGAAATCCATGGTCCACAGCAGTGGCCTTATCCTGAGGGTGCAACGAGCGGCCAAACACGGCTCTACGTCGATGGAAAATTCCCAACCCACAGCGGTCGCGCCAAATTTTTCACCGCCAAGTATCAACCTGTCACCGATAAAGTCGATGCGCACTACCCGCTGGCGCTAACGACCGGCCGTTTACGCGACCAGTGGCACGGCATGAGCCGCACCGGGACTGTCGCCAGGCTCTACGGCAGTGCTCCTGAACCACGTCTGACGATGAACGTGCACGACCTTGCGCGGCGCGGCTTGCAAGATGGTGATTTGGTACAAGTAAAATCTCGGCGCGGGGCCATCTATGTTCAGGCTGAAGGCAGCGAGACCATACGTTCGGGACAAGCGTATTTGGCGATGCACTGGGGCAAACGCTTTCTCGGCGGATCTGACAGCGCTGGTGTCAATACGTTGACCAACCCAGCCTTCGATAGCTACTCGCGGCAACCGGAACTCAAACACGCCGCGGTCAAGGTAACCCCTGCTGCGCTTGCATGGAATCTCGTTGCGTTTCGCGAGTGCAAGGACGACGAAAATCTGGTCATTGACCAGCTGACCGCGCTGCAATCGAGCGTGGCCTTTATGAGTTGTGTTTTGATCGGCCGCGAACGGCCGGGCGTGCTGCTGCGCGTGGCGCACCACGGCGCACCTTCGGCGGATTGGCTTGCCGCAATCGACAAGGTGATGGCGCTGGCTGGCGCTAACGTGCTGCGCTACGATGACGCTCGTCGTGGCAGCGCTAGGCGCATGCTGGTGGCGGATGATCGACTCATTGCGGTGAGGCTCTCGGGTGATATCGCAGCGACACAAAGCGCGGAGTGGCTGCGCGCGTGGTTGCTGGGTGGCAAACCTGTGGCTGAAATTCGTCGCCTGTTGCTCTCCCCGGTCGCGCAAGCGCCGATCGGACTGCCGCTGGCGAGCCGCACGGTGTGTCAGTGTTTCGATGTTTCCGAGTCGGCGATTTGCGGCCGACTGGCAGGGGTCGAAGGTAGTGGTGTCGAACGGTTGAAGGCGCTACAAGCGGCACTCAAGTGCGGCACCGAGTGTGGGTCGTGCATTCCGGAACTTAAATCGTTCATTGCCAAGATTCCGTCGCGGGTTGTTGAGGGGGCCGCATGAGTGTCAGATTAGGCAAGGTCTACCTCGTTGGCGCAGGCCCTGGCGACCCAGAGCTACTCACCATCAAGGCAGCCAAGACC
>JAYVUH010000290.1:0-3348 GCA_043788115.1 Burkholderiales bacterium | reverse complement strand
GCGTTATATGGGCGGCGCGTGGAAGTACATGAAGGTTACCTGGATCACGTCGCTGATCGGCTCACTCGCCTTGATCGACACACCGTTCTTCTCAGGGTTCTACTCCAAAGACTCCATCATTGAAGCCGTCAAACACGCGACCATCCCCGGCGCGGGGTTTGCGTACTTCGCCGTGGTGGCGGGGGTGTTCGTCACCGCTTTCTATTCGTTTCGTATGTACTTCATGGTCTTCCATGGCAAAGAGCGCTACGAAGATCAACCACACGACGATCATCACGCTGCCGATGACCACAGCCATCACGGCCTCGGTCATGGCGAGAAGCCGCACGAGAGCCCGTGGGTGGTGACGGTGCCATTGGTGATGCTGGCGATACCGTCGGTGTTTATCGGGCTTTACACCATTGAACCAATGCTGTTCGGTAACTTCTTCAAGGGTGTCCTTGCCGTCGCGCCGAATCACGATTCGCTAGCCGGGCTGCGCGAGCATTTCACCGGCTGGGCAGGGATGGCGTTGCATGGATTGCAAACGCTGCCGTTTTGGCTGGCGGTTGCAGGTGTGGCAACGGCTTGGGTCTTCTATATAAAGCGCCCGGATATCCCAGCGGCAATCCAGAAAAAATTCTCTTGGATTTATAAGCTCTTGGACAACAAGTACTACCTTGACCAGTTCTACGAATGGGCGTTCGCCGGTGGCGCGCGCACGATTGGCAACGCATTGTGGAAATTCGGTGACGTGACGATCATCGACGGCATCATGGTTAATGGCACGGCGAAAGTCATCGGCTGGTTCGCTGGCGTGGCGCGCGTGGTGCAGTCCGGCTATCTTTACACGTATGCGTTCTGGATGATTCTCGGTGTGTTTGTGCTGCTGAGCATGGTGTTTCTGAAGATTCAATAAACCGTTGTGGCGGATGTTGGCGTGCGAGCGCTGATGGGTAAATGCGACGCGCGAAGAAAAAAACAATGCAAACAAGTTCCTACATTTTGAGTTTGACCATCTGGGTGCCGATTATCGCCGGCGTCATGGTGCTGTTCTTGGGCAGCGAATCACAGAAGCGCGCTGCGCGGGCTGTGGCGTTGGTCGGCAGCGTCCTTGGGCTGCTGGTCGCCATTCCGTTGTGGGCGGGCTTTGACAACGCCTCGGCCGCCATGCAATTCGTCGAGCGCTCGGTGTGGATTCCGCGCTACAACATCCATTACGCACTCGGTGTCGACGGCATTTCCATGCTGTTTGTGTTGCTGAACAGCTTTACGACCATTCTGGTGATCGCGGCGTCATGGGAAGTCATCCAAGAGAAAGTCTCGCAATATCTGGCGTCGTTCCTCATCATGTCGGGATTGATCAACGGCGTGTTTGCAGCAACCGACGCGATCCTGTTTTATCTTTTCTTTGAGGCAATGCTGATTCCGATGTTCCTCATCATCGGCATCTGGGGTGGACCACGCCGCGTCTATGCGGCGGTCAAATTTTTTCTCTATACGCTGCTGGGCTCGCTGTTGATGCTGGCCGCACTGATCTACCTTTACAACGTCACCAACGGCAGTTTTGATATTGCTGACTTCCATCGTGTACCGCTCGGCATGACGGCGCAGACGTTGATCTTCCTCGCCTTCTTTGCCTCGTTCGCGGTAAAGGTGCCGATGTGGCCGGTACACACTTGGTTGCCGGACGCGCACGTCGAGGCGCCGACTGGTGGCTCGGTGATCCTCGCCGCGATCACACTCAAGATTGGCGCGTATGGCTTTCTGCGGTTCAACTTGCCAATTGCGCCGGACGCCAGCCACGCGTTGTCCGGTTTCATGATCGCGTTGTCACTCATTGCCGTGGTCTACATCGGTTTGGTCGCGCTGGTGCAAAGCGATATGAAGAAGTTGGTGGCCTATTCGTCGATTTCACACATGGGTTTTGTCACGCTGGGATTTTTTATCTTCAATACCCAGGGTGTCGAAGGGGGCTTGGTGCAGATGATTTCGCACGGATTCATTTCTGCGGCGATGTTCCTCTGTATCGGCGTGCTTTATGACCGTGTACATTCGCGCGAGATCTCGGCCTATGGCGGCGTGGTGAACACGATGCCGAAGTTTGCGTTCTTCGCCGTACTGTTCGCCATGGCCAACTCAGGTTTGCCTGCGACGTCAGGTTTTGTCGGCGAGTTCATGGTAATCCTCGGTGCCATGAAGGTCAATTTTTGGTTTGCGTTCATCGCATCGACGACGCTGATACTTGGTGCCGCGTATTCCTTGTGGATGGTCAAGCGCGTCATCTTCGGCGACATCGCCAACGACAACGTGCGCGGCCTGACCGATATCAATGCGCGGGAAATGTCCATCCTCGCGGTGCTCGCCTTACTGGTCTTGTTTATGGGGCTTTATCCAAAACCCTTTACCGATGTGATGCATGTCTCGGTGGATGCGCTGTTGAACCATGTGTCTATTGGCAAATTGAAGTGAGCTGAGCCACGATATGACCTTTCCCGAAGTCAATATGATGCTGGCGCTACCCGAGTTGGTCTTACTCGGTGGCATTTTTGTCGTCATGATCTACGATCTTTTCAGTACCAAGCAGGATCGCACCAACAATTTGCTCTGGATGACGCTGGTACTCTTGCTGGTGGTGGCAGGCCTCGTTGGTGGCCAAGCGGTTTTGCTTGGCGACCTCTCGCGGTTCGCGTTCGCCAACATGTTCGTCGCAGACCAGATGGCCGCGTTGCTCAAGGTCTCGCTGCTCATCAGCGTTGGCGTGTTGATGGTGTATAGCCGGGACTATATGGTCATCCGAAAGCTGTTCACCGGCGAGTTCGTGTTGCTGATGCTGTTCGCCACGCTCGGCATGATGGTCATGGTGTCGGCGAACCACTTTGTGCTGCTCTATTTGGGGCTGGAGATTCTCGCGTTGTCGACCTACACCATGGTAGCCCTCAACCGCGAGTCGGCGGTGTCAACTGAGGCCGCCATGAAGTACTTCATCCTCGGCGCATTGGCGTCTGGATTGCTTTTGTACGGCATGTCGATGATCTATGGCGGTACCGGCTCACTCGACGTCGCAACCATCGCCAAAACGATTGAGTTCTCGCGCGCCAACGACCCGTTGATTACGTTCGGCCTCGTGTTTGTGGTGGCCGGTTTGGCGTTCAAGCTTGGAGCGGTGCCGTTTCATATGTGGGTGCCAGATGTGTACGAAGGTGCGCCAACACCGATCACGCTATTCATTGCCTCCGCCTCCAAGATCGCCGCATTCGGCTTCATGATTCGGATCCTTGCCGATGCGCTTGGCGGCGGGTCAAGTGACTGGCAGGGCATGTTAGTGATTCTCGCCGTTGCGTCGCTCGCGGTCGGTAACATCATTGC
>JAYVUH010000289.1:0-7952 GCA_043788115.1 Burkholderiales bacterium | reverse complement strand
ACGGTAGAAGGAACAGGAAACGCATGCGGGAAAATTCAGGAAAAACCAGTAGGGTTGGCATTGAGTATCATTGTAGCCTTTCGCGCGTCAGCTGATGTGTGAGTCGCTTGCAACTTTTCACCGCAGTCAGTCAAGCGAGCTCGCACAAGGTGCCGCTGTTGGTGCCGCTATTGGTGCCGCAGTCCGGCGGCACACAAGCGGTGATACTTGCACGCTATCTGCGGGACATGATTAGCCGATATATTCCATTTCGCACTTCACTCACTTCACCTACCGGCGCTAATCGTTGACATGGACTTTCTTGACCCATTATTTCTCACTGCGCTGCTGAAGATCATCGGCGTCAACATCATTCTTTCAGGCGACAACGCGGTGGTGATTGCGCTGGCGGCGAGAAGTCTGCACGGTCGGCAGCAAAAACTCGCCATCTTCTGGGGTTCCGGTGCGGCCATCGTTCTGCGTATCGTGCTCACCGTGTTTGCGGTGAAATTGCTGGCGCTCCCCTGGCTAAAGATTGTCGGTGCCTTGCTGTTGTTATGGATTGGCATCAAATTGTTGGTTCCAGAAGAAGACGAAGCTGACATCGCCGGGCACTCGAATCTGTTGGCCGCGATCAAGACCATTCTGGTCGCTGATCTGGTGATGAGTATCGATAACGTTATCGCCGTTGCCGCCGCCGCGGACGCAGCGCCAGCCGAATTCAAGCTCACGTTGCTGGTGCTCGGGTTGGCAATTTCGATCCCACTCATTATTTTCGCCAGCACGGTCTTGATGAAACTCATGGAGCGCTTCCCGATCATCATCACATTGGGTGCGGCGCTGTTAGGTTTTGTTGCAGGCGAAATGGCGATCACCGATCCGGTTGATGCCGAATGGATCAATGCCAACGCTGGTTGGATGCACTACGTGTTGCCCGCGGCACTTGCGGCGATGGTCGTAGTGGTTGGCAAACAGCTTGCTAGGCGGCAGGAAACCAATAAGGCGGCCGCCGCGCCGCTGGTGTGAAAACGAATATTTGTGTTACGGTGGTTATCAGAAAATTTTTGTATGTCGCGGTTTAGCAATGAATAAAAACAAGTCAGAACAGGGACCAATCTTCGAGGAGAAATACATGAAAAACGCAAATGTGAACCCGCAGTTGTTTTCCCCGTTGCGACAATCGATCTTGGCGGTCGCCGCGGTTATCTCAAGCTTGAGCGCAGGCGTGGCGGGCGCTTGGGAGCCCACCAAATCGGTTGAATTCGTCGTGCCTGCAGGAACCGGCGGTGGCGCTGACCAAATGGCGCGCTTCATTCAAGGCGTCATCAGCAAGAACAATCTGATGAAGCAGTCTCTGGTGGTGGTGAATAAGAGCGGTGGTGCCGGTGCTGAGGGCTTCCTCGACGTCAAGGGCGCGAACAAGGACCCGCACAAGATCATCATCACCCTGTCCAACCTCTTCACCACACCGCTGGCGACAGGCGTGCCGTTCAACTGGAAAGAACTCACACCCGTAAAGATGGTGGCGCTCGATCAGTTCGTGTTCTGGGTAAACGCTGAGTCGCCCTACAAGACTGCCAAGGAATACACCGACGCGGTGAAGGCGGCGGGCCCCAACAAAATGAAGATGGGTGGCACCGGCTCTAAACAGGAAGACCAGATCATTACGGTCGCCATTGAGAAAATCACCGGCGCGAAATTTACCTATATCCCGTACAAGGGCGGCGGTGAAGTCGCGGTGCAATTGGTCGGCAAGCACGTGGACTCGACGGTCAACAATCCGATCGAGGCGGTCGAGCAGTGGCGCGCCGGCAAGCTGCGCCCGCTTTGTGTGTTTGACGACAAAGTGATGCCGTACAAGGCCAAGGTCACTGCGACGCAATCGTGGGCCGATATCCCTACCTGCAAGAGTCAGGGCATGGATGTTGACTACCAGATGCTGCGCGGTATCTTTATGGCACCGGGCGTAAGCAAAGAGCAGGTTCAGTACTACATCGACCTGATGAAAAAAGTTCAAGCTACGCCTGAGTGGAAGGAGTTCCTTGAGAAAGGTGCCTTCGATACCACCACGCTGACGGGCGACGATTTCGTCAAGTGGCTGACCAAAGAAGAGCAGCGCCATCAGTCACTGATGGCTGAAGCCGGATTTCTGGCAAAAAAATAATTTCAAAAAATAGAAGTAGGTCAATTGTTTCCTTCTGCGCTCGCGCGACAATTGTCGTCAACGTGAGCGCGGTTGGAACTGACCACAGTCGCCAGTAGAGCGACGTGCCCACGCAAGGTGGTCCGAAGCCGGGCCAATGCCGTAACGCATGGACGGAGGTGTTGCGTGAGTCAGGAACAATCTAACGAACGGTCGGCGGCGTCAGTTCGCACGGTCGATCTGGTCACTGCCGGTGTGATATTCGCCTTCGGCGCGGTGGTCGTATGGGACAGTTACCGGCTGGGTTCCAAGTGGGCCAGTGATGGCCCCGAGTCGGGGTATTTCCCGTTTTACATCGGGCTCATTCTTTGTATCGCGAGCTTGATCAACTTCGTCAACGCGCTGCGCGAAAAATCCGTCGAAGACCTCGGTGAATCGTTCGTCAGTCACGGCTCATTAAAGATGGTGTTGTCGGTCATTCTTCCGACCATCGTCTATGTTGCCGCCATCGGCGGCGTCGGCCCTATCCCCGGAATCGGTATCTACCTGGCCTCGGCGGTTTTCATTGGCGTGTTCATGCTCTGGCTGGGCAAGTACGGTTGGGGCAAGACGCTGGGCGTGGGGATCGGTGTACCGGTCGTCTTTTTTGTCATGTTTGAAATTTGGTTCAAGGTGCCGCTTCCCAAAGGGCCGCTTGAAGCCATGCTCGGCCTAGACTAGGGGGACGACATGGAAGAAATCAACAGTTTGATGCACGGCTTTTCGGTGGCGCTGACACCGATGAACCTTGTCTTGATGATGGTCGGCATCATCCTCGGCGTGCTCATCGGTGTGCTGCCAGGACTTGGTGGCGCGAACGGCGTCGCGATCTTGCTGCCGTTGACCTTTGCGATGGGTAATACCCCTGCCGGTCAGGTGAGCGCCATTATTCTGCTGTCGTGCATTTACTGGGGCGCGCTGTTTGGTGGTGCCATCACCTCGATCCTGTTCAATATTCCCGGCGAGCCGTGGAGTGTGGCGACCACCTTCGACGGTTACCCGATGGCGCAACAGGGCAAGGCGGGGGAGGCGCTGACGGCAGCGTTCACATCTTCATTTGTGGGTGCGTTTGTCGCGGTGTTGATGATCACCTTTCTGGCACCGTTGGTGGCCAAGTTTGCGTTGCGGTTCGGTCCGCCCGAGTTCTTCGCGGTGTACCTGCTGACCTTTTGCAGCTTCGTCGGCATGACCAAGTCGCCGCCGATGAAGACGGTGGCGGCGATGATGTTGGGTTTTGCGCTGGCGGCGGTCGGGCTGGATACGGTGACCGGGCAGCTGCGACTGACATTCGGTTTCACAGAGTTGTTGAAGGGTTTTGATTTCCTCATTGCGGTCATCGGCCTGTTCGGTATTGGTGAAATTTTGTTGACGATTGAAGAAGGTCTCGACTTCAAAGGTATCACCGGCAAGATGAAAATGAAGGTAGTCCTCGACACTTGGAAGGAACTGCCGAAGTATTGGAAAACGTCGATACGCTCGTCGCTGGTCGGATGCTGGATGGGTATCACGCCGGGTGGTGCGACGCCGGCCTCCTTTATGGGCTATGGCATTGCAAAGAAATTCTCACCGAACGGGGCGAATTTTGGCAAAGGCGAAATCGAGGGCGTGATCGCTCCGGAAACGGCCGCCCACGCGGCGGGAACGGCGGCTCTGCTGCCGATGCTCACCCTCGGCATTCCGGGCTCACCGACCGCGGCCGTCCTGCTGGGCGGATTGCTGGTGTGGGGGCTACAGCCAGGACCCATGTTGTTTGAAGAGAAGAAAGACTTTGTCTGGGGACTGATTGCATCGATGTATCTCGGCAATATCGCCGGGCTTATCGTTGTGCTCACAACCGTGCCGTTTTTCGCCGCCATTCTGCGCGTGCCGTTTTCCATCATCGCGCCGGTGATTCTAGTGATCTGCGCGATCGGCGCCTTCACCGTGCACAGCTCTATGTTCGATGTCTGGCTGATGCTGATTTTTGGCGTGATGGGTTATGTGTTCAAGAAACTTGACTATCCAATGGCACCGATGGTGCTGGCACTGGTGCTCGGTGATCGCGCCGAGGACTCGTTCCGACAGTCGATGCTCGCCTCGCAGGGAACGGTGACGGTGTTTTTCAGTAACCCGCTGGTTGGCAGCATCACTACGTTGGCGCTGATCATGTTGTTCTGGGCACCGATGTCCTCGATCCTGAAGCGCCTCAAGACAGACCGGGCATTGCGCTAGCGGTAGGGAGATCGCGCCGCCGCTAGTAGGGTGACGGATTTGAAAGTCGTTTATTGGCGGGCAGTTCGAGGCCTTTTTGCCTGAAAGTGCCCGTCAGTAGGCGACTTTGTCTGATGGAGACGAAAGTTCAGCGCGCGAGGATGGCCTGAATTTTGCCCTTTTGCTTGAGGCGCGAAAGGGTCTCGGCAGACAGGTTGAGGTGTGAGGCGAGTTCCTTCATCGGCACCCGTTCGTAGAGTTCAGGATGCTTGCGTAGGAACCGTTGCACCCGACCCTGCGCGTCGAGGAGATGAAGCGTAATCGAATGTGCCATCACCTCCGACATCAGGTGCATGACCTCGTACTCAAAATCTCCCTTCATGGTGGGATGGTGTTCGATAAAGTCCACCCAGGTTTCCATCGGCAGCATCGCCACCCGCACTTTGGTCACGGCGCGGATCGCGTAGGGCGTGGGTGTCCTCAGGCGCCACGCGGCGTAGCTGGTTTCCATATCGTCTTCGGAGGAAAAGCGCAGGATCATCTCCTTGCCTTCTTGGTTTGATACCACCCGCTTGAGTACGCCGTCGAGAATGAAGTATTGGTGCATATCGTGTTCACCTTGACCCAGCAGCAAGTCGCCTTTTTTGTAATCGGCGATCGAAAGCTGTTTCTCCAAATCGCTCGACGCTTTGGACTTAAGTGTTCTGAGAACGATATTGCGAGCCAGTTGACTGCGAATTTGATCCCGTTGGGGGTGAGAAGTGAGCAGGGTCATCGTGTTTTCCGGTGTCGATTGACGGGAGTCAAGGCGTAAATGGCGGGGCATTTCTATGATGCAAGGCCATATTAGACGCAAACGAATCTGCGGTGCGTATCTTGCATCGCAGACCGCTCTGAACGGTAGGGCGCGGTAGAGCGGACCTTCGGTGGCAGCATAACTTAAGCGCGAGGCACCTCGATATGACAGCAACAACTGAAACAGACGGCTTCCATCTCGTCATTGAGGCGCTGAAGCTGAATGGACTCAACACCATTTACGGGTTACCCGGAATTCCGATTACAGATTTGACGCGCATGGCGCAAGCCGAGGGTATGCGCGTGATTTCGTTCCGGCACGAGCAGAACGCGGGCAATGCCGCCGCCATCGCCGGCTACATTACAAAGAAGCCGGGCGTGTGCCTGACGGTCTCGGCGCCCGGCTTCTTGAACGGACTGACCGCGCTCTCAAACGCGACCGTGAATTGCTTTCCGATGATCCTCATCAGCGGCTCCAGCGAGCGCGAGATCGTCGATCTGGCACAAGGTGATTACGAAGAAATGGATCAACTCGCGATTGCGAAGCCGCTATGCAAGGCCGCGTTTCGGGTGTTGCACGCGGAAGACATCGGCATCGGCGTCGCACGGGCGATTCGGGCGGCAGTATCTGGGCGGCCTGGCGGCGTGTATCTCGATTTACCAGCGAAGTTGTTTGCGCAAACCATGGACGCCGAGGCGGGCAAACAATCCCTGATTAAAGTGGTTGATGCCGCACCGGCACAAATTCCGGGTGCCGACGCGATTAAGCGCGCGGCCGACCTGTTGAAAGGTGCGAAGCGACCGCTGATTCTGTTGGGCAAGGGCGCTGCGTATGCGCAGGCCGATGCCGAGGTGAAGGCGCTGGTCGAAAAAACCGGCATTCCGTATATGGCGATGTCGATGGCGAAAGGATTGTTGCCCGACACGCATGTGCAGTACGCGGGTGCTGCGCGCTCCTACGTTCTCGCCGAAGCGGACGTGGTGGTCCTGATCGGCGCGCGGCTCAATTGGCTGCTCTCGCACGGCAAGGGCAAGACATGGGGTGGCAAGGGTCACAAGGCTTGGGGCGGACAAAAATTTATTCAGATCGACATCTCACCAACCGAAGCCGATAGCAATGTGCCAATTGATGCGCCGCTGGTGGGTGATGTCGGCTCCTGCGTGACGGCGTTACTCGCGGCAGTGTCGACGGGTTGGAAGCCCCCGTCGGCTGAGTGGGTCGACGCCATTGCTGAGCGCAAGAACAAGAATCTCGCCAAGATGACGGAGACGTTGGCGAAGAATCCGACACCGATGAATTTCCATAGCGCACTCAACGTGGTGCGCGACATCATCAAAGCCAATCCCGACGCGATGCTGGTCAACGAAGGCGCCAATGCACTCGACTTCACGCGCTCGATTGTGGATATGTACAAGCCGCGCAAGCGCTTGGACGTCGGTACGTGGGGCATCATGGGCATCGGTATGGGCTTCGCGGTCGCTGCGGCGGTCGAGACCGGGCAAAATGTGATTGCGATTGAGGGTGATAGCGCGTTCGGATTCTCCGGCATGGAAGTTGAGACCATCTGTCGCTACAACCTGCCGGTTTGCGTCGTGGTCATGAATAACAACGGCGTCTATCGCGGCACCGACGTGAATCCAACCGGTGGCCCTGATGTCGCACCGACCGTTTTCGTCAAGGGTGCGCGCTACGACAAACTGATGGAAGCCTTCGGCGGCGTCGGTATCAACGCGAGTACGCCGACGGAATTGCGCAGTGCGATGGAAGAAGCGATTCGTTCGCGCAAGCCGACGCTGATCAATGCGGTGATCGATGAAACCGCCGGCACGGAGAGTGGTCGCATCACCAGCCTCAATCCGAATGTTAAGAAAACGTGAAGCGTGAGGGATTCTGGTGAGGGGTGAAACGAGAGGGGTGAGGAGAGTCGTTGGCGAGAGTCGTGATTTTAGTATTCAAAAGAACGTGTATTGAGGCTTTGGCCGTGAAGAAATGGATGGACAGAGAACCTCCTCACCCCTCACGAAGAAAATATGGAAGCGCTAAAAGGTATTCGGATATTGGATATGACGCATGTGAACGCATGGTTCGAGGAGTAATTCGGTTTCTCGTTCATTAGTACATTAACGACGCATTTTAGGTATCCGTAGCCTGCAAGAAGCGCAGCGTATTGCAGGATAGTCGCCACGCCGATACCGTCCCGTATTGCGCTACGCTCCATACGGGCTACGCCATTTATATTGGCTTAATGGTGTGGAAATGGAGTAAGAGGAGGGGCCCCGTTTACGGGGATCCGATAGGACGAGAACCAACGCCTGGACAAGAAAAGGACTAAGCAGAATGGAAGCGCTAAAAGGTATTCGGATATTGGATATGACGCATGTCCAGGCGGGCCCGACCTGTTCGCAGTTGCTCGCTTGGATGGGAGCGGATGTCATCAAGTTTGAGCCACCGCAAGGAGACGCCACACGCGGACAACTGCGCGACATTCCCGGCGCAGACAGCTTGTATTTCACGATGCTGAACTGCAACAAGCGTTCGATCACGGTGAACATGAAGTCAGCCGAAGGTAAGACGGTGTTTGTCGACTTGCTTAAGCACTGTGACATTGTCATGGAAAACTTCGGCCCCGGGGTGCTTGATCGCCTAGGTTTTACCTGGGAAAAGATTCACGCGATCAACCCGAAGATCGTCATGGGCTCTATTAAGGGGTTTGGCTCCACCGGGCCCTATGCGGAATTCAAGGCCTATGAGAATGTGGCACAGGCAATGGGTGGCTCGATGAGTACGACGGGGTCGCCGGATGGC
>JAYVUH010000288.1:0-2126 GCA_043788115.1 Burkholderiales bacterium | reverse complement strand
ATGTCGCGCAATCCCGACGGATCAACCGGAATCACCACCGTCGGCACGACGTTCGTGCCAAGCGTGGGTGGCGCACCACCTGTGCCGCTGGTGCCGCCGCCGCCCGTACCCGCGGTCGCCTGCGGATTGGCGGTCGTCACGGTTGGCGCCGGTGTCGGTGCCGGTGCGGCCGCCGCCGCGACCTTGGTCGCAGACGCTTCTTCTTTGCCGACCATGGTGTTCGACGCCGCCAACATGGCCGGTGGTGTCGGAATGCGCTCAGGCGGTTTGCCCGACTCAACCTTCACCGTGTCGTTGGGCAATGTGATGATCGGCGCGAAATTGCCGAGCAGACTGGAAATGACGTGGCTGCCCTCAATCGTGTGGTTGATGGTGACCGCAGGCCGACCGTCTTCTTCTTCGTGCGACAAGATATTGCCGGAACCGCGAATGCCGACCGTGGCCACGCGCGTCTTCATCTGGTACTTCTCACGGTTCGACGCGGTGAGCAGGCCCGTGAACGAACGCATCGTGCCACGCAACAACGACAGCACGGCGCCATCCTGATCGCCCGCTTTGCGCTGGTAGCTCTCAATACGTAACTGTGAATTTGACCGTAGCGACAGTTTTGCCTGGTCGATCATCGCCAGCTGCGCCATACCGTCTGCGCTCGCAATGATGACGTCGCCCGGTTCAACCTCGACCCCGCGGACGGCCACCAGACGCTGCCCATTTCGTTCGACGAACACGCTGCCGACCACGTAGGTGAACGAACCGCTCGCCGCGACCGCGCTAAGTGGCGCGACCAGCCCTGCCAGACCACAACTGGCAACACATGCCAGCACAAATTTGCGGCGTCCGCGTAGATTACGAAGTATTGCCAACGTTGAGTTTGAGTCTGTCATGTTGATTCCCCTTTAACACCTTGGAGGCGTTAGGTGCCTCGACTACAAAAATTCACAGCGGATGGTGGATGAGACTTCGTATCGCGTGTAGTCGTAGATGGCGATATTCGAATCGTTTCTCGACGCCAACGCCTGTGCCCGTAAATTGCAGCTTGGCTTGAACCGCCAGTTGACGCCAATGGTGAGATCGGCCGCCTTGTCTTGGCCGAATTCGACCGTCGTCGAGCGGGCGAACGCACTGTGGTCGGTGCGCCGCGAATAGCCGACCGCGCCAAACACGGTGTGGCGCTCGGTAAGGTTGCGTTGCGTATAGGTACGCAATCCAACCACTTTCTTTGACTTGTCGGTCACGCCGTCCGCGAGTTTGTTCAATGCATCGTCGCGCGTGCCATACGCCGTGAACTGCAGCACCGGCGTGCCTATGCCACCAAACGAGGTCAGCCACGCCAGGCTGAGGATGGTCGAATCGAAGTCTTCAAGATTGTTGGTCGGGAAACGGGTCTGTCCGGCGAGTGCCGCAAACGTGAGGCTGGTCGCACTGGTCAGGGTATAACGATAATCGCCCCCCGCTAATGCCGAGCGCCGCTCGTTGGTCGGTGGCGGCTCGCCGGGTGCGGCACCGCGTTGTTTAAACGCGTTGTAGGCGGTATTGACGCGAAACTGATGCGCACCACCCTCCCAAATCGCGCTTGCCCGAACTTCTGCGGTACCGGAATTGAATTCACTATCGTGCTGATAGCCACGACCGCGTAGGTCGCCACCAACGTAACCTGTCCAACTCGACGAAATGGGAAACACCAGGTCGGCACCGATGCCGGTACCCAGAAATGCTGCGCTGCGCTTGACCGAGTTCCCCGTCGGCTGTACACCGAGCAAGTTGAACGACTGCTGAATTGCCGTGGTGAAATCGTTTGGCACGCCGGTCAAATTCGAATCATAGCCGAACGCCATTTCCCCCCACACACTTACGATACGCCGCGCGGCAAGTCTGCGTTCGGCAATGGCTGCTAAGTACTTGTCGATCGCCATCATCGCTGCTGGCGGTGGATTTAGCGCCTTGAGCTTACGGAAAGTGCCTTCGGATAAATCGAGCGAGCCGGCATTGAAGTAGGCGCGCGCCAAATCGAGCTGTGCGCCGGCATTGTTCGGCTGCACCGCGAGTACCCGTTCGAAGGCGATAATCGCTTCGTCAATCTTGCCGCTGTCGAGAGCCGCGACGCCGAGTAAGTAGTCAAATTCAAC
>JAYVUH010000287.1:0-3793 GCA_043788115.1 Burkholderiales bacterium | reverse complement strand
TGGAAACGCACACCGCGCTCATCAAGAATCACGCCGCTCGACAACAGCGCAGATTGCTGCTCGGTGTCTTCGGATGGGATGGCAGCGTTCATTGGCTTGGTCTCGACCGGCGCATTTTTTACCACCTTGGCCGGCGCACCTTTCGGTACAAACTTGATCACCTGCTTCCACGAACGCGTCAGTGCGTCAGCAAAGATCAACAGCAAGTCGCCGTGACGACCCATCGCTAACGCATGATCAATCGCGGCCTGCTCGTCGGGAATGATCTCAATCTGCTTATCGTTGACACCGTGTGCCTTGAGTACCCTGGCTAGCATGTTCGGAATCTCTTCCGACCCACGGCCACGCAAACCATCGTCGCGACGACAGATGTAGTGATCGAACTTGCCCGCCGCGGTTTCTGCAATTGCCGTGATGTCCTCATCGCGACGGTCACCGGGGGCTGACAACACGATGATGCGGCGACCCTGTACATCGAGACGCTGTGCCAGATCGCACATCGCCGCGACCGCATGCGCGTTGTGGCCGTAGTCGAAAATCACTTTGAACGGATGCTCGTCGTATACGTTCATGCGGCCGGGTGCTTGAAAGAACGTCGTATCGAAGGTACGCAGCCCAGTGCGAATCGCATCGAGCTTGATGCCTAGCGAGAAAGCAATCGCGGCGGCAAACATGGCGTTTTGCACATTGTGCATGGCGCGGCCTTCCAGCGTCGCGGGAATCAGGTGCGTCCAGATCAACGGGATATGCGCACCCTTCTCGTAGAGCGTAATCATCTGGCCGTTGACGCCGTCTTCCAGCGCACAGGCACGCCCACCCGCACGGACGTGCTCACGCACCAGCGCATGCGTTTGGTTGGTCGTTACGTAGCAAATACTCTTGGCCTCGGTGTAAGCCGACATCTTGAACACGTTGGTATCGTCGGCATTGAGCACCGCGCAATCGCGCGCCACTTCGACGACGATGCGCTTGACCTCGGCGAGTTGCTCTAGTGTATCAATACCTTTCATCCCCAGATGGTCGGACTGCACGTTGAGTACGGCGCCAACATTCACCCAAGGTACCCCCATGCCCGCACGCAGCAATCCGCCGCGTGCGATTTCGAGCACCGCCATATCAATCTGCGGATCGGACAACACCATGCGCGTGGCCACCGGACCGGTCATGTCACCTTCAACGGTGCGCTGCCCGTCGATATACACGCCGTCGGTGGTGGTGAGGCCAGGAGTGAAGCCGGCCATTTTGGTGATGTGCGCCACCATGCGCGAGGTGGTGGTTTTGCCGTTGGTGCCGGTAATGCACGCAATCGGCACACGGCTTGGCGTTCCCGGCGGGAACAGCATGTCGATGACGGGTCCCGCCGCGTCGCGTGGCGTGCCTTCCGACGGCGCCACATGCATCCGAAAGCCCGGTGCGGCATTGACTTCGCAAATGCCACCGCCGATTTTCTTGTAGCTCTCGGCGATGTTGGTCGACAGGAAATCCACCCCACCCACATCCAGCCCGACCGCGAGAACGGCGCGCTCGGCCATGTCGCGATTGTCCGGGTGAATGATGTCGGTCACGTCGGTTGCGGTGCCGCCGGTGGACAGGTTGGCGGTCGAGCGCAGATAAACGATCTGCCCATCGGCAGGAACACTGTTTGCTGTCATCTCAACACGCGCCATCATCATCTCGGCTTGCGTGTCGAGTTCCAATCTGGTGAGCACCTTTTCATGCCCGACTCCACGACGTGGGTCTTGATTGACGAAATCTACAAGTTGGCCAATGCTGTACTTGCCATCGCCCACCACGTGGCCCGGTGTGCGCTTGGTCGCGGCGATCAGCACACCGTTGACGACTAACAGACGGTGATCGTCGCCGGTGACGAACGACTCCACAATCACCGAGCGCGAATGCTCATGTGCTGCGGCAAATCCTGCGCGAACCTCGTCGTCGGTCTGCAAGTGAATCGAAATGCCGCGGCCGTGATTACCGTTGTACGGTTTGGTCACCACCGGGTAACCGATCCGCCGTGCCGCGCGCGCGGCCGCATCGGCGGAATACACCAGCTGCTGCTTGGGCACCGGCAGGCCGAGGTTGGCGAGAATCTTGTTGGTTTCTTCTTTGTCGGAGGCGAGCTCAACCGCGATGTGGCTGGTGCGCCCGGTCACGGTGGCCTGGATGCGCTGCTGATACTTGCCATAGCCCAGTTGCACCAGCGACTGCTCGTTCAAGCGAATCCACGGAATATCGCGTTTCTCGGCGGCATGCACCAGCGAAGCGGTTGACGGGCCGAGCGCGCGACGCTGCGAAAAACGAATGTACTCGTCGCGCGCCGTTGGCCAGTCCCAATCGTCGGGCACGCTCTTGGCCGGTTGCAGGTTCTTCGGCAGTAATGCACACAAGAGTTTTAGCGCAAGCTCACCGGCTTCGATGCCCTCATCGCGCTGGGCGTACTCATACACGACCGTGTATACGCCATCGCGCCCGGCGCCGCGTGTCTTGCCGAAGGTGACGTCCTCACCCGCCACGTTTTGCAGTTCAATGGCAACGTGCTCAAGCACATGGCCGAGCCAGGTGCCGTCGTCCTCGCGCATGCGGCGGATAAACCCACCCGGCTCACCATAGGAGCAGCCGTGCTCTTGCAAATTGGGAAGTGCCGCGACGAGCGCATCAATGTAAGCATTGCCGAGTTTCGCCGTCGGCCATGCCTCAAGCGCGCCGAGGTCGAGTTCGAATTTGATGACCGGAAAGTGGGCATAGACAGACGGCCCAACATAAACGGAACGATCCAGAATGCGCATAGCCCGCTCTTCCCTAACGACAGTTTTGGAACAAATTTGGAGGCAACTATTCCTTGCGACTCAACAGCGTATGGGCTTTCGCCTGACGTGTGTGCAGATTGAACGTCGCGCCGGCCACCAGCACGTGCATTTTCAAACCGAGCATACAAACCGGCTTGCCTTCTTGCACCTGGTCCATCGATGAAAACTGCATATCGCTCGCATCAATGACGGTAATCGCGCCGGACCCCTCGACTTCGAGGGTGTTGTCAGGGCCGATGAAGGCGGCAGTGTCCTCGTCGAGACCGATGCCGACGGCGAACGGGTTATACGCAAGGGCAGCGAGAAGCCGACCGATACGATCGCGCTGACGGAAATGCTGGTCGATGATGAAGCGGTTGGTGAGGCCCAAGCCAGGTGCGAGGCGAACTGCGCCAGCGATCGGTGATGCGCCTTCTTCGCCAAACGCAATCATGTGTTCAGAAATGAACGCTGCGCCGGCGCTGGTGCCGGCGATGTGCATACCGGAGGCGTTGCGTTTGCGAAGCACCTTGGCGACCATGGTGCCGCCGAGCACGGTGGACAACCGCAACTGATTGCCGCCGGTAAAGAACACGCCGTTGGCGCGCTCAATGCGGGCAAGCCGCCCCGCCTCATCGCAGTCGCGACGCGTATCGAAATCGAGCGCTTCAACGTTGCCTGCACCAAGATCCGAAAAAATGTGCTCGTAGCGCGCGCCGGTGTCAGCCAATCGGCTGGCGGTTGGAATCACCACGATGTCGGCCTTGTCGGCATCGCCATCGCCGCATAGCTCAACGAATCGGCGCAGGATGTCCGGCTCGTTTTCTTTTTCTTCCGCACCGCCGATGGGGATGATCCACCCGCGTTGGCTACCTTCTAAAACCGGACTCGGCATTAAATGCTCCAGATGATTCTTACTAGCCTGAATTATGCGTCAGTGAGACGTAAAACGCGGCTGCGCTGCAAATGCGAGCGCCTTAATTCACTGATGAAATACCAGCAAACAC
>JAYVUH010000286.1:0-2112 GCA_043788115.1 Burkholderiales bacterium | reverse complement strand
ACTTGGAAACGCCCGCCAATAGGAGACTTTCATTGTTTTTTCGTACCCCCACCTGCCCTGATACTATTCGTTCATGAATTCTTTGCGCCCCTGTTATTTTTGGCTCAACTTTTCCAAGCCGCAGGCGGAGAAAGGTTAGCGCGCAACGTTCGCAAACCAGATTGTACAAAAACCGCCGATGACAACACCGGCGGTTTTTTTTTGCCGGGTGCCAACCGGACCAACGCTTCAAATTGCCGCCGCCCTCCGTCTCAGACCACCCCGACTAAAATGAAAACCTCGACTCTCTCCCTGGTAACTAGCAAAGCAGAATCCGACATGGCCTACAACACTGACGACTTACGAATCCGCGGCATCAAGGAGCTGACCCCACCGGCGGCGCTGATGCGAGAGTTTCCCTGCACTGAGGCCGCGTCTGCGACGGTATTTCGTGCGCGTGAAGAAATCCACCGCATCATGCATCGTGGCGACTCACGACTGCTGGTGATTGTTGGTCCGTGTTCGATTCACGACTACGATGCCGCGATGGATTATGCGAAGCGACTGCAAGCGCTTCGCCTGACGATGGAGCAGGACCTGACCATCGTCATGCGCGTGTATTTTGAGAAGCCGCGCACGACGGTGGGCTGGAAAGGATTCATCAATGATCCGAACCTCGACGACAGTTTTGATATCAACAAGGGTTTGCGACAGGCGCGCAAGCTGTTGCTCGACATCAACGAGTTGGGGCTCGCCGCCGCGACCGAATACCTCGATCTGATTTCACCGCAGTATCTTGCCGACTTGATCGCATGGGGTGCCATTGGCGCGCGCACCACCGAAAGCCAGTCCCACCGTCAACTGGCGTCGGGCCTGTCATGCCCGGTCGGTTTCAAGAATGGTACCGACGGTAACATCCGCATCGCCGTCGATGCGATCAAGACGGCATCGGCGCCGCATCATTTTCTGTCGGTCACCAAGGGCGGCCAGTCAGCCATTGTGTCGACCGCCGGCAACGAGGATTGCCACATCATCCTGCGCGGCGGCAAAGCGCCTAACTATGACGCGGCGAGTGTCGAGTCGGCGTGCCAAGAACTCGCGAAGGCCGGTTTGGCGCAACGCGTGATGCTCGATTTTTCACACGCCAATTCGTCCAAGCAATATCAAAAGCAAATGGACGTGTCGACCGACGTTGCGCAGCAACTCGCCGCGGGCGACAACCGGGTTGTCGGCGTCATGGTCGAGAGCCATATTAATGCAGGCCGACAGGACATCGTCGCGGGCAAGCCGCTTGCATACGGTGTATCGGTCACCGATGCGTGCATCAACTGGGACGACACTGAAAAGTTGCTTACCCAACTTGCTGCCGCGGTCCGCGAGCGACGCCTCGCAACGGCTGAATAGCGGGGGCTGATTAAAGGCCATCGAACTTCGGATTTTAGGGCGCCATCAGGCGGACGAACACGATGTGGGATTTACCTACAACGGCGTCACCTTCAGCCAACACAATCTGCATACCTTCGCCGGGCTGAACGCCGTTGATACGCGAGACTACGTTGAATCGACGTTTGCCTGTCTGCGGGATCACGGACAGGTATGCGCGCGCATGGGTGCCTACAAGCCGCGTACCAGTCCGTATTCGTTTCAGGGCATGGGTGGTGAGTGCCTGCCGTGGGTGTTTGAGTTGGCGGGCAAGTACGGCATCAAAGTGATCTCAATGGAAGTCACGCGCGAGGGGCATGTTGATGAGATCAACGACGCGCTGGAGAAGACCGGCCGGCCGACCGGCGTGATGCTGCAGATTGGCACACGCAATACGCAGAATTTTGAATTGCTGAAGACGGTCGGGCGCCAGCATGAATTTCCAATTTTGCTCAAGCGCGGATTTGGTATCACGCTCGATGAATCGCTGATGGCGGCCGAGTACTGTGCGTCGGAGGGCAACACGAAGATTGTGTTTGGCCTGCGCGGTATGAAGACTAATTTTGGCGACCCGCATCGCAACCTGGTCGACTTTGGCCACGTGCCGGTCGTGCACCGGCTGACGCGCATGCCGGTGTGTGTCGATCCATCGCATTCGGTCGGTACTCGGGGCGCTTCACCAGACGGCATACTCGACGTGTTTCACGTCGC
>JAYVUH010000285.1:0-17701 GCA_043788115.1 Burkholderiales bacterium | reverse complement strand
CTAGTGATGTCTGATATGTAAGGAGGATTTCTTGCGTGAGCAACAACCTCACTTGGCAACATCGAAGCGACGAAATGGACTTAATCAGAGGTTCCCTAGCGGCCCGCCTTTTCCGCCCGCTTGGCTGCCAGTTCGCGCTGTCGAGCTGCGAGGTCTTCCTCGTATCGCTGGCGTTCAAGGAATTGCTTCTGGCGTTCGACCGACGCTTGTGCGCTCGATAACTCACGATCCGCCTCTATCCGCTTCAGCCGCTCTTCCCGTTCGCGCAGCACTCTATCTCGGTAGTCTTGCTGCCCCTGCCGGCGCTCCTCATACACCTCCGTTGGAGACTTCACGTAGGGCACATAGGCTTTTCCAGCGACATACTGATCCTTCTTCATGTCAACTTCGCGTTGCTCGCGCGCCACGCGCAAACGATCCTCTTCTTCCTGCTGGCGGCTGATCGCCTCGGCGGCCAACATCTCCTTACGCCGTTCGGCGGCGGCCGCGCGCTCCTTGGCGCGCGACTCTTCCGCAATTCGCTCCCGCTCCTGTTGCTCCAAAAATTGCCGCTTGTTTTCTTGCTGCTGCCAATAGCTGCCACCGGCAATCGTGACGGCCGCCAGTAGCAATAGTGGAATCACCAATGGCCTAATCCGCAAGCCCGCGTGTAATTTTGCCAACGCGGCGCTGAGTTCGGCGTCAAACGCGGCGCGCGCAGCGGGAGATACGAGCACATCGCGTGCCTCGGTGAGCTGATCCAACTTCTCCCGTCGCTGTTTGTCGCGAATGTTGCTGATTTGTTGAAGCGCCTCAACGTGTTTGAGGTATTCACGTTCGACCCATTCGGCTGCCGCGTTCTCGGGAAGTCCAAGGGTATCGTAATGATTTTTCATCTGGTATCGCGTCCAACAATGGATGGCAGATAGGACAAAGAACCGACCTGGATCGGTTGGCCGCAGCGCATCGAACGGCTAACGGCGCCGCCCGCTGATCGCGCTATTTCTGCCCTTTCTCACAAGTGTCGGCAATCTTCTTGCCCTCGGTGGTCATGGTCATGCTGCCGCGTGGGCTATTCATGGTCATGTTCATCGTATAGGCGTCCTTACCGTTATGCGTGACCACGCCCTCACCGGTTGTGCCGTCCGCGCACTTGAGTTTCCACATGACTTTGTTGCCTTCTGACTTTGTTTCCACAGGGTCGCATTTACGTTCGCCACGCTCACCGGGTGAGCGCTGCTCGTTCCATTTGCGCTCGCCGGGTTTGACGCAGTGGGTCATGACCATGCCACCGGGCATCTTGGCCGCCATCTCGGGCGGCAAACCGGGCATGTCCATCTTGGTTGTGATCTGCCACAAGCCAGCCGGCACTTCCTTGACGTCCGCCGCGGCGGCATACGTATGAATCGTGGTTATGACGAGTCCAGCCAGTGCGAGAAGTTTGTTCATGAGACCCCCAGAGTTAGTCAATGTTGACAAAGAATCGATGCTACTCGCGAAGCTGCGCAGTGGCAATCCTGCCCTTCACACCACCCAATTCCCAGTTGCAAGCGTCCATCATTGCGGAGAACAGCGGCGGTCGATTTGTCGTCATAATGTTGCCAAACAATAGTCGGAGGAAGTATGGAAATAATGTCCATGGAGTTTTTACAGGCGTTGCTTGCCATCATCGCCATTGATCTGGTGTTGGCGGGTGACAACGCCATCGTCATCGGCTTGGCCGCGCGCAACCTGCCGCCGCATTTGCAGAAGAAGGCCGTGTTCTGGGGTGCGATTGGCGCCGTCGTGGTTCGTGCGGTCTTCACCATGGGCGTGGTGTGGCTGCTCATGATTCCCGGCTTCTTGCTCGCCGGTGGCGTGGCCCTGATCTGGATCGCCTACCAACTGGTGGCCGATGAAGGTGGCGATCACGACAACATCCAAGGCGGCACCACCTTCCGACAGGCAATCCAGACCATCGTTGTGGCAGACGCCATCATGGGCGTCGACAACGTACTCGCCGTTGCCGGTGCCGCGCACGGCAGCTTTCTGTTGGTCGTCATCGGTCTGCTGGTGAGCATCCCAATCGTTATGTGGGGATCAACATTGATTCTGAAATGGGTGGAACGGTTTCCGCAGATCATCGTGATCGGCGCGGGCATCCTTGGCTGGACGGCAGCCAAGATGATCACCTCCGAGCCGCTCATCAAACAATTCTTTGTCGAGCATCACGCGTGGCAAATCGTGCTCTATGTGTTCTGCATCGGCATCGTCATCTGCATCCCGCTGTTGAAGCGATTGCAGGGAAAAATTTCGTCCGCACCGATCTGTTTCGCGTTCACCATCGTGTGGCTGACCGTGTTTGACTACCTTGAGGAATACACGGCACAGAAATACTTCCCGGCCGGGGACGTACCGATCAGCATGGAGTTGCTCGATCTGGTGATGTGGATCGGTTGGATTCCGTTCGTGATCATGCTCACCAAGGCACTAACGCCGCCTGTACCGGCTCCTGCGCGGACTGATCAGGCGTCGTGAAGCACCGCTCGCGCGCGAAAGCCGATCGCCGCGAGCTTGCCGACAATCTCATCAATGTGCGCCGCGTTGCGCGTTTTGAGTACGAACTCGACCTCTGCGCTTTGGACGGGTAGATTGGTAAACGCGCGTTGATGGTGAACTTCTTCAATATTCGCGTTTGACTCGGCGATCACGCTGGTGATTTTGGCCAGTGCGCCGGGCAGATCGCGCAGCTCGACCTTGATGCGCGCGAGGCGACCGGATCTAACCATGCCGCGCTGAATGATTTCGGCGAGCATGAGTGGGTCGATATTGCCACCACACAGCACCAGCCCGACTTGGCGTCCGGCAAAGCGGTCGCGGTGGCGCATCAGCGCGGCGAGCGACACGGCACCGGCGCCCTCGACGACCGTCTTCTCAATTTCGAGCAACATTACGATTGCCTCTTCGATATCGCCTTCGTCGACCAGCACGATATCGCTCACCAATTTTTCGACGATGGCGCGTGTCAACACGCCCGGCTCCTTGACCGCGATGCCCTCGGCGATAGTTGACGGACCGAAGTTTGCGGCGGCGTGGTGAATTGCCGCGTACATCGAGGCAAAGCGCGCCGTCTGTACGCCGACCACATCGATGTCAGGCTTGAGCGCTTTGGCGGCCGTCGCAATGCCGGAGATCAATCCGCCACCGCCAATGGCAATAGCGAGCGTGTCGAGTTGCGGCTGTTCAGCCAACATTTCGAGCGCAATGGTGCCCTGTCCAGCGATCACCTTCGGGTCGTCGTAGGGATGCACGAAAACGAGGCTACGTTGCTCGGCAAGTTTGAACGCTTGCGCCTTGGCTTCGTCAAAATCGTCACCGAACAAGACCACTTCCGCGCCATGCCGCCGCGTCATTTCGATTTTCACGTTTGGTGTATAGCGCGGCATCACGATGACACTTGGAATCCCGAGCCTAGTGGCGTGATGCGCGACACCTTGCGCGTGATTGCCTGCACTCGCCGCGATCACACCACGCTGCTGCTGTTCGTCCGTTAACGACGCCAGCTTGTTGAGCGCACCGCGCTCTTTGAAGCTCGCTGTGAACTGATGATTCTCGAACTTGAGATACACCTCGGCACCGGTAATCTCCGACAGCGTGCGCGAATGCAGGCACGGCGTATTGACCACATGCCCTTGCAGGACGCTAGCCGCGTCGTGTACATCATCGATCGTGACGGTCGCACTCATGCCGGTTTGCGCCCATCGACGTTGAGAAAGCGGTAGTCAACTTCCGGAACTTTGCCAGAAACAAGGTCGGCAAGCGCGCGTCCCGATCCCGGTCCCTCGGTCCAGCCGAGTGTACCGTGGCCGGTGTTGAGAAACAGGTTGGTGTAATTGGCACGCCCAATCAACGGTCGGTTGGACGGCGTCGATGGCCGCAGACCTGTCCAATATTGGGGGTGGTCATAGTCGGCCGCGGTAGGGAACAGTTCACGCGCGCGCTTGATCAGCGCCTCACATCGCACCATGTTGATGTCAGTGTTATAGCCGGCCAGTTCGGCGGTACCCGCGATACGCAAGCGATTACCGACCGGCGTAAACACAATCTTCATCGCCTCGTCCGTGAGACTCACGTGGGGCGCGCCGCAGAAGCCATCCGTTTCAAGTGTCGCCGAGTAGCCTTTGGCGGGATAGACCGGAATGGAAACGCCAATCGTTTTGAGCATCGGCGTGCTGTAGGAACCCAGACACACCACATAAGCGTCAGCCGACATGGCGTCATAGGTGGCGCTATCTTTGCGCTTGACGACCACGCTCGAAATGCGGTCGTTATCGGTACGCAGCGCCTCGATGGCGGTGTTGTACATGAACTTCACGCCATTGGCCTCGGCGAGCGTTGCCAGATTCTGCGTGAACTTGAATGCATCGCCCGACTCATCCGACTCGGCGTAGCTCGCCCCCTTAAGTTTTTCACCGAGGCTGCCCAACGCGGGCTCAATGCGTACCGCCTCGTCGCGGGTAACCACGCGCCGCTCGATCCCGTACTTCGAGAGCAGCGTGCAGGCTTCGGCAGCACCGGCGTAGTCCGATTCTTCGGTGTAGAACTGCATGATGCCGCGCGTGGCATGGTCATACTCGATGCCAGTCTCGGCGCGTAGCGCCTGCAGCGAATGCCGACTATAGAGACCAAGATTGACCATTTGCTGAATATTGAAGCGGTAGCGCGATGGTAGGCACTCGACCAAGAATTCCAGTCCCCACGAGAGCTGTTGCCAATCTAACTGGGGCCGGAACAACAACGGTGCGTCTTCTCTAAACAGCCACTTGATGACCTTAAACGGCGCAGACGGTGCCGCCCAGGGCTCCGATTGCGACACCGAGACCTGCGCGCCATTGGCGAAGCTGGTCTCCCGGCCGGCCGCCGGCTGCCGGTCAACTACCACGACATCGTGCCCGAGCTTCGACAGATACCAGGCGGATGACACGCCGATCACCCCTGCCCCTAACACGATGACTTTCAAACCAACCTCCAAAGTTTCCAGCATGCCGGGCTGTGCTAACGGAACGAGCGCCGCCGCAGGGTCGATGCGTGACGGCGCAGTCTATGAGAATGCGCTACTATTGTCAAAAATCACCATGACTAAAAAGCACATACAGAATATGCTTCCGGCATGACCAGCGCACTCAACACCTTCGTCCAAGCTACGGCGACTTTCAATCCGTCCGACACGCTGCTGCCGTTCAATGTCGACGGCGTGTTGGCAGGCTGGATGAAGAAGTCGT
The DNA here is from genome assembly GCA_043788115.1 of Burkholderiales bacterium. Taxonomy (GTDB): domain Bacteria; phylum Pseudomonadota; class Gammaproteobacteria; order Burkholderiales; family Usitatibacteraceae; genus UKL13-2. The sequence continues at coordinate 12,461 of JAYVUH010000285.1, read as the reverse complement.
TCGCTGAACGCCTCGAAGAATGGCCTGAGTGGTTTGTATTGCGTCCGCGCGGCATCGGCATGATTGGCGAATTCGCCACACCTGAGCACCGTAGCGCGGCGATAGCCGAAGTGGTCGAATCACTGGCGACGCAGGAAGTGATCCGTGGTTGGCGTGGCGAATTGGTCAACGTCTGCGAGACCTTCCACTCACCGCCACTGTTCTACATTGAGCGCGCCGCGTCGCGCTACTTCGGCTTGACGATGTACGCCTCCCACCTTAACGGCCTCACGGCAAAAGGCGGCCAGCCGTATATGTGGCTGGCCAAACGGTCGGCCTCTAAATATATGGATCCGGGCAAGATCGACAACATCGCTGCCGGGCGCATTGCGCGCGGCTACACGCCGATGACAACTTTGATCAAAGAAAGCTTTGAAGAAGCCGGTATTCCTGAGGATCAGGCCAGTCAGTCGCGTGCCGCCGGGGCGGTGCGTTGCAAGCGGGAAGTTGAAGAGGGTCTGCATAATGAAATTATCTTCGTGCACGACCTCATCCTGCCCGAGTCATTCGTACCGATCGCCAATGATGGTGAAGTCGAGAGTTTCGAGTGCGTACCGATTGTGGATCTGTTGCAGCGCCTCGAGAATCCGTCACAGTTCACTAGTGACTCCGCCATTGTGATTGTCGATTGCCTCTTGCGTCGCGGGTACATCACATCGGACCGGGACGACTACCTCGATCTAATCCACGCCATGCGTCCGTAGAGACGCGATGGATCCGGTTGTTCTTTTCTTCGTACTGGGCGTCGGTGCGCGCCTCGCCAAGAGTGATCTGCGGCTGCCTGAGGCGTTATACGAAACGCTTTCCATCTATTTGCTACTGGCCATCGGATTGAAGGGCGGTGTGGAACTCGCCAAGCACCCGATCAGCACCGTCGCGCCGCAGGCCATCGCGATTGTCGCAATGGGTTTGTTATTGCCGCTACTCGCGTACCCGGTACTACGATTCATCGGGCGCATGAACAACTTTGATGCGGCAGCCATCGCCGCGCACTACGGCTCGGTATCGGTCGTCACTTTTGCAGTCGGACTCGCCTTCGTCACCAAACGCGGCGTTCCCTTCGAGGAGTACATGCCGCTGTTTGTGGCGCTGCTCGAGGTGCCAGGCATTGTCGTTGGCATCCTGCTGGCGCGCCTGCACACGCTGAAAACGGTACGCTGGGGTGAGCTTGCCCGCGAAATCATGTTTGGTAAGTCGGTTGTGCTGCTGGTCGGCGGACTGTGTATTGGTTGGCTGGCTGGTCCCCAAGGGATCGATCCTATGCGCGGCTTGTTCTTTGATCTGTTCAAGGGTGTGCTGGCGCTGTTCCTGCTCGAAATGGGGCTGGTCGCAGCCAGCCGGCTGACTGACCTCAAACGTGCGGGGCCCTTCCTGATTGCCTTCGGCATCGTCATCCCAGTCGTTTTTGGCATGATTGGCGCTGGCGTCGGCACCACCATCGGCCTCTCAATCGGTGGAACAACGCTGCTGGCGGTGCTAGCCGCAAGTGCGTCATACATCGCCGCACCGGCGGCGATCCGGATTGCGATTCCGGAAGCCAACCCGACCTTATCAATCGGCGCGGCGCTTGGTATCACGTTTCCGTTCAACCTCACACTAGGCATTCCCCTCTATTTCGAATTCGCCAAGATGCTCCACAAATGAATACACATCCGAAGACGCTGTTGGTCATCATTGGTGAATCTGCGCTGGAGAAATTTCTGGTGCGCGACATCAAGGGCTTTGGCGCACACGGCTATACGATCACTGACGTGCGCGGCGGCGGAGAACATGGCACGCGCGATGCCGAGTGGGAGGGCAGCCGGTCAATCCGCATGGAGGTGGTCTGTGAGGACACCGTTGCCGAGAAAATCGTCGAGCACGTGATCGCCAATTACGCGAAGAATTTTTCACTCTCCCTCTACGTATCCGATGTGGGCGTGATTCGCAAGGAAAAATACTAGTCTGAGCAATAGCGCACTCATCCTGGTTGTCATCGCCGCGCTGCTGCACGCGTCGTGGAACTATCTGCTGAAGAAAAGTGGCGGCGGTTTGGGCGTGTTAACGCTGTCGGCGGTCACCGCTGGGACGATCCTCACACCAATTTCGATTTATTTGATGTGGCAGGGATTTTCGTTCTCTCCCGCCGCGCTCGGCATGGTCATCGGATCTGGCGTCATACACATGGCGTACTTTCTGTTGCTCGACCGTGCCTATCGTTCGGGTGGCGATCTATCGGTCGTCTACCCGTTGGCGCGGGCAACCGGGCCGCTATTGACCATCGTTGCGGCCACCGCATTCTTCGGCGAGCGCATGACACCGATTGCGGTTGCTGGCGCGCTGCTGATCGGGATCTCGGCGTTGATGCTGACCGGCGACCCGCGCAAACTACTGTCGCGCGATGCCAAGGCCGGCGTCGGATTTGCGTTGCTCTGCGGTTGCGTGATCGCGGTCTATACGCTGTGGGACAAGCAGGCTGTCGCACTGTTCCTGATTCCGCCGATCATCTTCGATTGGGCCGCCAACGTCACGCGCATTGTCTTGCTGGTGCCGTATACAACTTCGCGCGAGCCCGGCGCGATTTCGTTGGCGTGGCGCGACCACCGTCATGCGGTGATCGCCATCGGTTTGCTGAGCCCACTCTCCTACATTTTGGTGCTGACCGCCATGGTCACAACACCGGTGAGTTATGTCGCACCAGCACGCGAGCTGTCAATCCTGTTTGCCGCCTTGCTCGGTGCCCACGTCCTCAAGGAAGGTGACGCCACACGGCGCACCATCGCGGCGGTGGCGATGGTGCTGGGGGTTGCGGGGTTGGCGATTGGCTAATCGGTACTCGCCGAACCGATCAAATCAACGATCCGCCGGAATCAACGATCTGCTTCGAGCACCATGGTTTCAAACGCGTTCATTTCCTCGCTACTGATGTTCTGACCGTGCCGTTCAACACCGCGAAGGTGGTTGTCGTCCGACACCCCTACCGGCATGCGGCGAATGTTGCGAAAACCGGCACGTGCCAACAATCGTGTAAGACACGGCTCGTCAAACAAGAACTGGTGCCCGTAATTGCGGAACTGGTTGTTGATCACAAAGATAGGTTCCGCGGGCGTGCCGTCGGGAAGAAAATTCGCCACCGTCCAGCCGACATACTGCTGTTGGCTCTCGGTCAGATTGGACTCTCTTAAGCGCAGCAGGGCATCGAGATCGGGCGTGGCCAATCGAATCTTACCGGCAGGCTTCAGGGCCCGAAAACACTCCTGAAGCATGAATTGCGCTGACGGATAATCAATGTGCTCAATCATATGCTCGCTAAAGACATAGTCCAAACAAGCATCCGGCATGGGGAATGGGCGCGTGGCGTCGAGGTACACCGTTGTGCGGCGAAGTTTTGCCTGGATATCGGTGGTGAGCCAGCCCGGGTTGTTGGTGGACCCGGCGCCGATTTGCAACTTGCGCGTTTGCTGATCGCGCAAGTAGCTGCGGATAACGATTCGTGTCTTAGCCTTGAGCAGCAGGGTGTGGAGCCGCAGGACCTCGCGCTCAACGCCGACGTATATGTGGGACTGCTGCAAAAATTCGCGAAACGTCATCGGACACCCCGCATCAGTTCGGTCATCAGTCTGGCGCCTACAACGCCACCCGGAACGGTGCAGCGGTCTTCGCCGTCACTTCCTCGAGCGTGACGCCGGGGTGCAACTCGGTGAGCGTCAGGCCGATGAGGGGCTGGACATCGAAGACACACAAATCAGTGATGATCAGGTTGACAACACCCTTGCCCGTCAACGGCAGACTACATTTTTTCAGCACCTTTGACGTGCCGTCTTTTGATGTGTGCTCCATCAACACCACAACACGTTTGACACCAGACACCAGATCCATCGCGCCGCCGGGACCTTTGACCATCTTGCCAGGCACCATCCAGTTAGCGAGGTCGCCGTTTTCGTCCACTTCCAGTCCACCCAGAATCGACAGGTCGACGTGACCGCCGCGGATCATGCCGAACGAATCGGCGCTCGAGAAGAAACTCGACCCGGGCAACGTGGTGATGGTTTGCTTGCCCGCGTTGATCAAATCCGGGTCTACCGCGTCGTCAGTGGGAAAGGGCCCGATACCGAGCAGTCCGTTCTCGCTTTGCAGCGTGACGTTGATGCCAGGCGGAATGTGGTTAGCCACCAGCGTCGGAATGCCGATGCCGAGATTTACGTAGTAGCCGTCCCGCAGCTCCTTCGCGGCACGCTTGGCCATTAGGTCGCGAATCGGTGAGTCCTTCTTCGACGCGCCAGCGCCCTGCACGGTGCGGAACTCGATACGCTTTTGGTAATTAGTCCCCTGAATAATACGGTCGACAAAAATGCCGGGCGTGTGAATCTGATCGGGATCGAGATCACCGATTTCGACAAGCTCTTCAACCTCGGCAACCGTCACCTTCCCGCAGGTGGCGATCATCGGATTGAAATTCCGACCCGTCATCCGGTAGACAAGGTTGCCCGCCTTGTCACCCTTCCACGCCTTTACGATGGAGAGATCGGCGTGGATGGCTTCTTCGAGTACGTATTCTTTGCCCGCAAAGTTGTGCGTGTGTTTATCGTCGGCGAGCTTGGTGCCAAACGCAGTGCGTGTATAAAAGCCGGGGATTCCCGCGCCGCCGGCACGAAATTTTTCTGCCAGCGTGCCTTGCGGCGTGAGTTGCAACTCGAGCTCGCCTGCCAACACTTGACGCTCAAACTCCTTGTTCTCGCCGACGTAGGACGCAATCACCTTCTTGACCTGCCGCGTCTTCAGCAACAGGCCCATACCGAAGTCATCCACCCCGGCGTTGTTACCCGCGATGGTGAGCCCTTTTGCGCCCGACGCGACCAGCGCGTCGATGAGATTTTCCGGAATGCCACACAGCCCGAAACCACCAGCCGCAATCGTCATATCGTCGTGCACCAAGCCCGCCAGGGCGGTGGCAGCGTCTGCGTAAACCTTGCTCATGATGTCTCCAGTGTGTTGTTTGGTGAATACGTGACCGACTAGCGCGCCGTCCAGCCGCCATCGATCGACAACGATGTGCCGGTAATACCTTGTGCAGCATCGGACGCCAGATAGAGCGCGAGTGATGCAACTTCGTCGATCTCCGCGAAGCGTTTGTTCGGCTGCGGCGCCAGAATAATGTCGCGAATCACATTTTCCCGCGAGATGCCATGCACGCGTGCCTGATCGTCGATTTGCTTTTCGACCAACGCCGTCAGTACATAGCCAGGGCAAATCGCGTTCACCGTAATGCCCTGTTCGGCCACCTCAAGTGCGCAGGCCTTTGTGAATCCCACCACGCCGTGTTTGGCCGCGACGTAAGCCGACTTGAAGGGCGATGCCACCAAACCGTGCGCTGACGCAATGTTGATGATACGGCCCCATTTGGCCGCCTTCATGTACGGTAGCACAGCACGGGTTGCGTGAAACACCGACGACAGATTGATGGAAAGGATGGCATCCCATTTCTCGACCGGGAACTCATCCACCGGCGCGACGTGCTGGATGCCGGCGTTATTGACTAATACGCTGCAACCACCAAGCGCTGCCGCTGCGTCTTCGATCATTCCGACAATCTCATCCGGTCGGGACATGTCCGCCGCCGAATAGCACACCTGCACGCCAAACTCTGCCGCAATCTCTGCGCGCATGGCTTCGATAGACATCGCATCACCAAAACCATTGAGCATGATGTTGGCACCCTCGCGAGCGAATGCGCGTGCGATTCCCAGGCCGATGCCCGACGTGGAGCCGGTGACGATGACTGAACGGGTGTGTTGACGCGGCATCATCGATCCTCTGTGTTGTTGGTAAGATGACTTGGTCGCTGCATCTCCAAGTGCGGAATGCCGTCCTCAATATAGACATCCGAGTCCGTCACAAAACCAAACGACTGATAAAACTTCTCCAGCCGCGCCTGTGCACCGATCCGGTTCGGCGAGTCGGGATAGAGATGATCGTGGCGCGCGCAAGCCTCGCGCATGAGCTGCTTACCGAAACCACCCAACCGATAGTCGCGAGTGGTGATCACCCGCCCAATGGATGGCTGTGGAAACTTGACGCCCGCATCAACCAATCGACAGTAGGCCGCGAGTTCGCGTTGGCCGTCGGCCACATCATTGGCCACATCGTCTGCCTCATGCCAGCCAAATAGATGCCATGAGTAGAAATCTGCGCCGTCAAAGTCCTGAAACGGGCAGTTTTGCTCCATCACAAACACGTCAACCCGGGCTACCGATGCGGCATACCAATCGCGCAGCGGTAGATCATCGAAGCGTGCGAAGTGCCACGTCAACATGGATTACTTGATACTCGCTAGGTGGAGCCAGGTTTCAACGACCGTATCCGGATTCAGCGACATCGATTCGATGCCTTCTTCCATCAACCACTCAGCGAGGTCTGGGTAATCGGACGGTCCTTGGCCACAGATGCCGACGTATTTATTGGCTTTGCGACAGGCCGCAATCGCTAGATGCAACATCTGTTTGACAGCCGGATCACGCTCATCGAACGCATCCATCACCAGACCGGAATCACGATCGAGTCCCAACGTGAGCTGGGTCATGTCATTTGAACCAATCGAGAAGCCATCGAATCGTTCGAGAAATTCATCGGCGAGGATGGCATTGGACGGCAGCTCGCACATCATCACAATGCGCAGGCCATTCTTGCCCCGCTCAAGGCCGAACTCTTTCATGATGCCAATCACCGCATCCGCCTCGCCCAACGTACGAACGAATGGCACCATCAACTCAACGTTGGTCAGCCCCATGGTGTCGCGCACGAACTTCATGGCTTCGCATTCGAGCTTGAAACAGTCGCGGAATGTCTGCGCGATGTAGCGTGACGCGCCGCGAAAACCGAGCATCGGGTTCTCTTCGGTGGGCTCGTAGCGTGGGCCGCCGATCAGGTTTCGATATTCGTTCGACTTGAAGTCAGACAAACGAACGATGACTTTCTTTGGCCAGAAGGCGGCGGCGATGGTAGAAACACCCTCCGCCATTTTCTGGATGTAGAACTCCTTCGGCGACGCATAACCGCGCGATGCATGCGCGACCTGTGCACGCAAATCATCCGGCAACTTGGCGAAGTCGAGACAGGCCTTCGGGTGAATACCGATGGTGTTGGAGATGATGAACTCGAGACGCGCCAGACCCACGCCCTCGTTGGGGAGTTGCGCAAAATCGAACGCGAGCTGCGGATTGCCCACGTTCATCGAAATTTTGACGGGGATACTCGGCATGTTGTCGAGTGCGATGGTCTGCACCTCAAATGGCACCAATCCGCCATAAACAAAACCGGTGTCGCCCTCACAACAACTCGCCGTCACCGGTGCCCCGTCCTTGATGGTTTCCGTCGCGTTCTCACAACCAACAATGGCCGGCACGCCCAACTCTCGCGCAATGATGGCGGCGTGGCAGGTACGGCCGCCGCGGTTGGTGATGATGGCGGCCGCTTTTTTCATCACCGGTTCCCAGTTCGGGTCGATCATATCGGTGACGATTACGTCGCCCGGCTGAAATAAACCGATTTCGTTGACGTTCGAAATGATGCGCGCGGGCCCGCTGCCGACTTTGCCCCCAATCGCCCGCCCTTCGGCAAGTTTCTTGCCCTTGCCATTCAATTTGTATCGCGTCAGCACACCGGACTTGTGATCTTGGGCCTTTACCGTCTCTGGCCGCGCTTGCAGGATGTAGATGCGTCCACCATTACCGTCTGCGCTTTTCTCCTTCGCCCACTCGATATCCATCGGTCGACCATAGTGCGCCTCAATGGCCACCGCATACTTGGCAAGTTTTTCGACATCGGTGTCCGTCAGCGAAAATTGGTTACGCTCGGCCACCGCAACGGCTTGGGTCTCGACAGACCGTCCGGCGGATTGCACCGCGGCGAACACCATCTTTTGCGCCTTGCTGCCCAACGTGCGACGTACAACCGCAGGTGCACCATTCTGCAAACAATGCTTGCTGACGTAGAACTCGTCCGGGTTAACGGCACCTTGCACGACCATCTCGCCCAGCCCGTAGCTCGATGTGATTAACACCACTTCGCGGAAACCCGATTCGGTATCAAGCGTAAACATGACACCGGCGGCGCCGGTATCCGAGCGCACCATGCGTTGCACACCGGCGCTGATTGCCACTTCCGCGTGCTCGAATCCCTGATGCACCCGATAAGAAATGGCGCGGTCGTTGTAGAGCGAGGCAAACACGTGCTTGATGGCGTGCAGAACGTTGTCGATGCCCTTGATGTTCAGATAGGTTTCCTGCTGACCGGCAAAGGACGCATCCGGCAGGTCTTCCGCCGTCGCCGATGAGCGTACCGCGAATGACGCATCGGCGTCGTTTGCCGTCAGTTCAGCGTAGGCAGTGCGAATCTGCGCTTCCAGTTCAGGGTGCAGTGGGGCATCCACCAGCCACGCGCGCACCATCGCCCCGGCCTTGGCGAGCGCCGCAAGGTCATCGGTATCGAGATCGACGACGGCGGAATTGATCTTTTCAGTCAAATTGTTGTGGCTCAGAAACTGACGAAACGCCTCTGCGGTCGTTGCAAACCCACCTGGTACGCGAACGCCCGCAGCTGACAGCTGGCTGATCAACTCCCCAAGCGAAGAATTTTTGCCGCCGACAGTGGCAACGTCGTGCATTCGGCATTGGGAGAGCGGAAGGACCAGCGGGACGGACGACATAGCGGTGGGCGCTTTCTGGAAAAATGTTGCGCTGCAAAAGACGTAAAATTATAGCGGACGTGGGTTGACGCAAGCAGAATCCTGAAAACCCCCTAAAACACGATAGAGGTCACGGTTTGCCACATCAACGCAGCGTATTTTTTGTCTCCGACCGCACCGGTATCACGGTCGAAATGCTTGGCAATTCCCTACTCACACAGTTTGAGGAGGTCGAGTTCAAGCGCATCACCCTGCCCTTCATCGACAACATCGAAAAAGTGCACGATGTCATCAACCAGATTGAGTTGATGCACCGAGAGTCAGGCAAACGGCCGCTGGTCTTCACTTCTCTAACTGAAGACGTGCTGCGCGAGGCAATCAGTCGCGCCAACGCACTGGTACTCGACGTGTTCGACCGCTTCATCGTGCCGCTTGAGGAAGAACTCGGCGTGCAATCGTCGCACGCGATCGGTCGTAGCCACTCGGCGGGCAACTTCAAGGATTACAACCAGCGTATCGAAGCCGTCAATTACACGTTGGCGCACGATGACGGCGTGACCAATCGCAATCTTGAACACGCCGACATTATCTTGATCGGGGTGTCACGCTCGGGCAAAACGCCGACGTGCTTGTACATGGCACTGCAGTTCGGCATCAAGGCAGCCAACTACCCATTGATCCCGGAAGACCTAGAGAAACTCAAGCTCCCGCCCGCCCTGTTGCCTCTCAAAACCAAGGTTTGGGGCCTCTCGATCATGCCCGACCGACTTTCGCAGATCCGGCAGGAGCGCAAGCCCGATAGCAAGTACGCCAACATCGATAACTGTAGGTGGGAAGTCTCGACGGCTGAGCGGTTGATGGAGAGCGCGGGGGTGACGTATCTCAACTCGACGACAAAATCGATTGAGGAACTGGCCACCACCATCCTGCACGAAGCTAGGCTCGACCGCCGCGTTTATTAGAGGCGTAAAGAAGAACTCGGGCTCGGGCTCGGCCTCTCCTTGCAGCAGCTTTTGCTGCGGCGCACCATGCTCTGCGCGATCAATCTGTTGCAGAAGTGGCACAACTGCTGCTAATTGGCGCCGATTGCGGGATAATTTCTCGTTCGCTGCGGTCTAGGCTCATAGTGCCGCAATTCCCGCTTTCATGTTTTTCTAATAACGAAGATGTATTTCTCTCGAGGAGCTGTCTATGTCGCGTAAATCATTCGCAAAGCGCGTGTTGCCTGCTGTCATTGCTGCGGCAATGGTTACCGGCGCATCTACTGCCAACGCAGTGCAATTTCAAGGTGTCTATGTTTTTGGTGACAGCTTGTCCGACTCTGGTTACTACCGCCCGTTTCTACTCAGCATCGGTGTGCCAGCTGGCACCGCTGCCACGCTAGGCCGCTTCACGACTAACCCGGGTCCGGTATGGTCGGAAATTATTGCCCAGTACTACGGCGGCAATCCAAACCCATCCAACGTTGCCGGCGGCGGAATCTTCGCCCAAGGAGGCGCGCGCGTTACTGCGGCTTCGGCGTCAACGCCACCAGGTGGTGCCCAACGTCCGGTGACCACGCAGATTACCGAGCACCTCACCGCCACCGGTGGTTCAGCCAACCCTAATGGTTTGTATGCAATCTGGGCCGGCGGTAACGATTTACTGCAAGCCGGCGCTGCCGGTGTTGCGTCGGCCAACGACGTTGCAGCGCAGTCTGCGCGTCTGCGCGCGGCGGGTGCCCGCTACATCGCCGTATTCGGTTTGCCAAATCTTGGTTTGACGCCAGGTGCGCAAGCCGGTAGTGCTGCAGGCGTTGCCCTGCAAACGCAGGCGTCGGCTGGCTTCAACATCACGCTCTTTAACGCACTGGCGGCAACCAACCAGCGCGTGATTCCGGTCGATGTGTTCTCAATGCTCAACGAAGTTGCCGCCAATGCATCTGCCTTCGGCTTCTCGAATACCACTGGGGTGGCTTGTGGTCCGTTCCCGCCGTTCTCGGCCGGCGGTAATTCGCAATTCTGTACCGGCGCAACCTTAGTGCCGGGAGCCACGCCGAGCAACTATTTGTTCGCCGACGGCATCCACCCGACCAGCGGCGCGCATGTCATCGTTGCCGATCTGTTCAAGTCACTGATCGACGGCCCGAACGCCTACTCGGTGATGGCCGAAGTACCGCTGTCATCGCGCGCAGCACACGTTCGCACGCTCGACTCCGGCTTGATGCAAGGTGCATCCGCCGAATTGGGTAAAGTGACCGCGTTCGCTGCATACGACGGTGGCAAGTTTGACCTGTCGACCTCAAACCTCAACCCGCAGACCAACACCAAGAATCGTGCAGCAACGGTTGGCGTAACGATGCGTGTATCGGAAGGTGTCACGGTCGGTGTTGCCGTTGGCAAGAACAACAACGAAGCACGCATGGGTGCGGTTGGACGCTTTGACGTTGACGAGAACACGCTGTCGGCGTTTGCCAGCGCCAAATCTGGCGGCATGTACGCCAACGCCAGCTTCTCAGTTGCGGACCTGAAGTTCAACAACGTCCAACGCTACGTCAAACTCGGCAACGTAACGCGTACCAACAACGCCTCTACAACGGGTACCAACACCTCCGGCAACATCATGGTGGGCTACGACTTCGGTCTTGGCGGCGCGCAGGTTGGCCCGTTCCTCGGCTGGACCAGCCAGCAAGTCACGGTTGGTGGCTTCCAGGAAAATGCCACAGCGGCAACGGCACTCTCCACGGACCTCAAACTTGACGGGCAATCGCGCAACTCACGCGTGTTGAGCGCCGGTCTGCGCGGCAGTATCAAGGTTGGCAACTTCACCCCTTACGCCCGCGTGTCGTTTGACCGAGATGAAGGCAATAAAGAGCGTTTCGTGACAGCGTCACCCGTCACCGTTACGCAAAACATCAAGTACGATATCCCCGCGTATCGCGGCGACAACAGCTGGGTAACCGGCGTGATTGGTGTGCGCGGCAATATCACCCCGCAAATCGGTCTTGGCCTCGCCTACACGGCGGTATCGAGCAAAGAAGGCGTTAAGCAAGACGGCGTAACAGCGAATATCAGCTTCGCGTTCTAAGTCCTCAGTCAACGCGTAACGATGGATGAGCCGCTGGTGGAAACACCAGCGGCTTTTTTTCGCCCGTACGGCTGTGATTCGCACTACCGCGATCGCCGCGCTGGCCGTGACTTGACACGCGCTGTCACCAGCAAACAACAATCGCTGAATTGCTCGCAGCGGGGACGACGGAATGCAGTGAAGGCCCCAATCGTCGATGCTATTATTCAGGCAGTGATGAATTTGCTCACCTCCTATCGATACTCGTGCCGAAAATGCCCCCAGACATCATTCTCGAAACGCGAAACCTGACGAAGGAGTTCAAGGGATTTACCGCAGTTGACTGCGTCAGTCTGAAGGTGCGGCGTGGTGCCATTCACGCGCTGATCGGCCCCAACGGTGCCGGCAAAACGTCTATGTTCAATCTGCTCACCAAGTTTCTGCCGGTCACGTCCGGACAAATTTTGTACAACGGCGTCGATATCACAGCGGAAAGACCTGTGCAGATCGCAAGGCGCGGCATGGTGCGTTCGTTCCAAATATCAGCCGTGTTCCCGCATTTGACCGTGCTGGAAAACGTACGCATTGGCCTGCAGCGAACGCTCGGCACCAGCTTTCATTTCTGGAAATCCGAGTCTAGCTTGCATGTACTCAATGAGCGGGCGATGGAATTGCTTGAGGGCGTGGATCTTGGCTCGTTTGCCGACACCATCAC